>CAYTEI010000030.1:0-16141 GCA_964436705.1 uncultured Thermococci archaeon | reverse complement strand
TTATACCAAGAATAAAGCCGAGGGAACTATTAAGATTGCTGTTGATGAAGATGGTGTTATTAAGGGTGGTCAGATAGTTGGGCCTGATGCTAGTGAGATTATTCATGAGTTGGCTGTGGCTGTTGAAAATGATTTGAAGGCCGTTGAAGTTGTTGATACGTTGCATGCTCATCCTACGTTGAGTGAGGGGGTTGTTCTTGCTGCTGAGGATGCTTTAGACCTTCCTCCTTCTTCGATTTAATAATTATTTTTATTTCTTTTTAATTTGTTTTTTCTTTTTTTAGTTACTTAAGTGTCTATTTATTTATTGTTAATTTTATTTTATGTATAATTATCCTAAATGAAATATTTTTGTCTTCTGCTCTTTTTAGGGAATTTTCTTAAACATATTGTTGCAATTTTTCGACTAACTGCCCTGCTTTTGGAAAGATATTTTAATAACGTATTAATACACTATATTATATGGAAGCGATTACTAGGAAAAAAGATAATTTCAAAATGAAAAGGCAGAATCGCTTCATGTTTAAAGATCTAAAATTTAGGAAACTTTAAGTAAAGATATATGGTGAAAGCCTTGAGATATGTTAAACTCCAAAAAAAGAATTTAGATGAATTCTTAGAAAGATGCAAAGAACTTGGAGAACTACATGGACCAGTCAAAGTCAGCGAAAACCAACACTCCTACGAAAAAGTAGAAAGCTCAGAAGAAATGGACCTAGATTTCAATAGAACAATGATACCTCCAACCAAATACACACTACCACCAAAACAAAAAATGTTCACCTTCGACGGAGACGGGTACAAAGAAGAACTCAACATAAATGAAATAGTTTTATTCGGAGTACACGCATGCGACATAAATGCTATGCGAATACTAGACCAAACCTATGTAGAAGGATCATACCCAGATAAATACTATCAAAAAGCCAAAGAAAACCTATTCATTATCGGGCATAGCTGCATGCCAGACGAATACTGTTTCTGTAAATCTTGGGACTCAGAATTCGCGTATGAAGGATTCGATCTGTTCTTACATGAACTAGAAGGTAGATACTTGATAAGAGTAGGATCAGCACAGGGTAATGATTTAATAGATGATAATCTTGATATATTAGAAGAAGATGTAGACGAAGAAGATATAAATGAACTAAAAGCCTTCCAAAGAGAAAAAGGAAACTCTTTTGAAAGAAGCATAAACAAAGGAGGGCTAAAAGATCTTATGGAAATGTCTTTCGATAGTAATGTCTGGGAAAAGCACTCAGAAGACTGTTTCACATGCGGTTCATGCACATTAGTCTGTCCAACTTGTATCTGCTATGATCTTCAAGATAAAGCTAATCCAGATGGATCCGGTTCTCGGGAAAGAACATGGACTTCCTGCTTCTATAGACGACATGGGTTAGTAAGCGGTGAACATAATTTTAGACCAAGTAAACTGGATAGATTCCGGCACAGATATAATTGTAAGAATTACTACTCAGATGAAGATCTGAACTGTACTGGATGTGGAAGATGTATAGAGTTCTGCCAAGCTAATATAGATCATGTAGAGGTCCTCAACGATTTAGTGAGCTCAAAAAGCGTGGACACACAATTCGAAATGCATCCAAAGGAGAATATTAGAGAATAATCATGATTAAAAAATTAATGAGGTATTTAAGATGAAATATCCTGATCCACCAAAAGCAGATGATGGGAACATCCATAAACCCCAGAGGGCTAGGATCATAGAAACTGAAGAACTTACAGAAGAAGATAAACTCTACAAGGTTAGGTTTCAAGAATCAGATATTATGGACAGTCTGGAATTTAAGCCTGGACAATTCGTGGAGATTAGCGTTCCTGGAGTTGGTGAAATTCCAATTTCTATAGCTTCTTCACCAACGAGAAGTGGTATTTTAGAATTATGTGTTAGAAATGTTGGAAGAGTTACTAAAGAAATACATAGATTAGGACAAGGGGACTTTATGGATATTAGGGGTCCTTATGGTAATGGATTTCCTATGGAGAAACTAAAAGGTAATGACTTAGTCTTCGTTGCTGGAGGACTTGGATATCCACCTCTCAGAGGAGCTTTAAACTACGCAATAGACAAAAATGAATTCGGAGAAATATATTTCGCATACGGAGAGTCAGATTCATCAAGCATACTGTTCGAAGATGAAGTTAGAGATTTCTTAATGAAAAAGGGTGATAAGGCTAACATTGAATCTATTCTCGCTCTTGAAAATAACGATCTGGAAGAACCAGATCTTGACGGAGAAAGAGTTATTGAGGGAATGGTAACAGAAGCCGTTCAACAAATGGATATTGATCCTTCCAATACTTACGCCATTGTTTGTGGACCGCCAATAATGTATAAGTTTGTTATTGCAGAGCTTCTTGAGAAGAATCTTAGTCCTTATAGGATCTATATGACCCTTGAGAGGAGAATGGAGTGCGGTGTTGGTAAGTGTGGTCACTGTAAAACTGCGACGGCTAATTCCATGAGGCAAATATGCGTTGATGGGCCAGTATTTACTTATTGGGATGTCTTGGTAACAAGGACATTGATATAATATATTTAAGGTGATTTAATGCCGGATTCTAAACCTAAATTAGGATGGTTTGAACTTACTGGATGTGCAGGGTGTGGACTTTCAGTTCTAAATATGGAAGATGATTTGCTAGATCTATTAGATAATGTAGATCTTAGAGAGTTCCAGATGGCTACGAGTTTACGTAAGGCGCATGAAGATGGAGTGGATGTAGCTTTCGTGGAGGGTTCAGTTTGTACTGAGGATAATCTTGAAGAGTTAAAGGAAGTTAGAGAGATGAGTGATATTTTGGTGGCTATAGGTACTTGCGCTACTTGGGGTGGAGTTCAAGGTCTTGGCAATGATATGAGCCGTGAAGAATTATTTGAAGGTGTTTATGATCTTGATGCGGATACTGATAGGCCGGATTTCTTCCAGTCTAAGAAGCCTGCGCCTCATAGAAAATACGTAGAGGTTGATTATGAGTTACCTGGTTGCCCTCCTAACAAAGAAGATATTAAGCAGTTGTTAATGGATCTTGCTAGAGATGTTATTCCTGTTGAGGAGAATCGTACGGTTTGTAGAGATTGTAAGCTAAATGGTTATGAGTGTGTTCTTGCTAAGAGGGATCTCCCGTGTCTTGGCCCTATTACTGTTGCTGGTTGTGATGCTCCTTGTTTAAGAGATCATATCCCTTGTTTCGGATGTAGAGGACCTGTCCCCGATGAAGAAGTTATTGATGATAATGCTAGGAGAGAACGTGAATTACTTAAGGAGAAAGGTTATGATGATGAATTTATTGAGAGCAGAATGAGAGAATTCGCTGCTTACTATTATGAGGAAGGTGGGGTTGAAGATATGAAACAAAGGCCAATGGCTTCGGATGATAATGTTGAGGAGGAATAATTATGAGTGAGGATATAGATGGTCTTAATGTTCCGTTAGTAACAAGAATAGAAGGTCATAGTAAAGTGGATATTGATGTAAAGGATAAAAAGGTTCAAGATGTTGAGATGAACGTAATTCAGGGGCCTAGGTACTTTGAAAAGATTCTTGAAGGTAAGAAGTATACTGAAGTCTCGAATATTGTCGCTAGAATATGTTCTATATGTCCTGGGACTCATAATATTGATTCGATCAGGGCTTTAGAAAACGCTATGAATGTTGATGTTCCTGAGTATATTACTGAGCTAAGAGATCTGTATATGATGGGGGAATGGATGGAGAGTCATGCCCTTCATAGTTACTTCCTCGTTTTACCTGACTTCCTTGGATATCCAGATGCAATTAGTGCGGCAGATGATTATCCTGAAGAAGTGGAAGATGGTTTATTCCTTAAGAAGACTGGAAATATGATACATGAGCTAGTTAGTGGTAGAGATATTCATGGAGCGAATGGTGTTGTAGGTGGTTTCGGTAGAATTCCTAGGAAGAGAGAGTTCAAAAAGGTTAAGCAAAGACTTCGAGAATCATTAGAGAAATCTGAGGAAACTGTTGACCTTTTTGCTGATATTGAAATGCCTGATTGGCCTAGTTTTGAGACGACTCACATGGCGGCTGATCCTGGTGATACGTACTCTGCTATGACTGATGATATGAAGATATACGATGAAGATAAGTCAATTATGCCTGATGAGTGGTATTCAACGATAAATGAGGTAACAGTTAAGCATAGTACTGTGAAGCATGCTTTTTATGATTCTAAGCCTTTTATTACTACCGCTTTGTCTCGTCTGCTTCTTTACGGGGATAGGCTTCATGGTAAGGCTAAGGCTGCTTATGAGAGATATAAGGATAAATTGGATGAGAAGAATGTGATGACTAATAATTTCGCTCAGACGATTGAGTTGCTTTATGCTACTGAAAGAGCTTTTGAGCTTATTGATAGCTTGTTAGGTAAAGAAGTTTGGAATGAAGATCCTAGTGTTGATTATGATGTTCAAGCTGGTCGTGGTGCTTCTTTCTCCGAGGCTCCTAGGGGTACTCTTTATCATGAGTACGAAGTAGATGATGATGGTTTGATAGTTGATGGAAATATTATGGCTCCAACGACTATGAATTCTGCCCATATGGAAAGAGATCTGAGAATTGCTGCGGAAGGTATGCTTAGAGATGGTATGGATAAGGAGGAGATTGAGAAAAAGCTTGAATGGGTGATCAGGGCTTATGATCCGTGTATTACTTGTTCAGTGCATATGGTGAATCTTAATTTTGATTAAATACTTTTTTATTTATGTTTTTTCTATTTTTACTGCTGTTAATTTTAGTTCTGGTATTTGTGATTCGGGATCAACTTCGGCATTTGCGATCTTATTTGCCGGGCTTTCTCTAAAGTGAATTGGTATGAAGACCTGGCCTAGTTGGACTTCTTGATTGATCTTAGCATGAGCATTGAATTCTTGATTCCTCGATGATATTTTTATTTCATCATCTTCCTTGATTCCAAGTTCTTTGGCATCTTTCTCATTAATTTCTACGTAGGGGTCTGGTTGGTGTTTTTCTATTGGGTCTGATCTTTTTGAGGTGGTTCCAGTATATGGGTGGTATTGAGTTCTTCCCGTTATCATTATGAAGTTGTGTTCGCTGTCGAATTTTTCTGCGGGTGAAATGTAATTGGTGGTTTGGAATTTTAGAACTTTATTTTTAAATCCTTCTTGGTAAAGATATTTGGATCCTTTTGGGTTTTCTTCATTGCATGGCCACTGTAAACCAGTTTTTTCTAGTTTTACGTAGTTTATTCCTTCATATATTGGTGTTAGATCGTTTATTTCTTCCATTATGTCTGAGGGTTCTTCGTAATTTAATTGGTATCCTAGTTTTCTTGAGAGTTCTGTTAGGATTTTCCAGTCGGGTTTTGCTTTTTCTGGTGGATTCATTGCTTTTTTTATTCTTTGGACTCTTCTTTCAGTGTTAGTGAATGTTCCTTCTTTTTCAGCGAAGCTGGCTGCTGGTAGAATTACATCGGCATATTCTGCGGACTTTGTTAGGAAAAGATCTTGTACAACTAGTAGATCTAGTTCTTTTAGGGATTTTTTGACTTTTTCTTGGTTAGGATGTGAGTATACTGGGTTTTCTCCCATTAATAAAAGAGCTTTTATATTACTTTTTTCAATTTCGTTGAAGATTTCTATGGTTGTTAGACCTTTTTCTGTTGGTAGGTTTTTTCCCCAAGCTTCCTCGAATTTGTTCCTGTTTTTGGGATCATCTATTTCTTGGTATCCTGGGTAGTAGTTTGGAAGTACTCCTGTATCACAGGCTCCTTGTACATTGTTTTGCCCTCTTAGCGGATTTATTCCTGTTCCTTGTCTTCCTACGTTTTTAGTGAGTAGGGCTAGGTTTGCTAGGGCTGATACGTTATCAGTTCCATTTCTATGTTGTGTAATCCCCATTCCATAATAAATTGATGCTTTATCTACTGAGGCGAAGTATCTTGCTGCTTTAACAATTTTTTCTGCCGGGATTTCTGTCATATTTTGTACTGTTTGAGGATCATATTTCTCTATATTCCATTTGAGCTTTTCAAAGCTTCCTAGTCGGCTTGATAAGAATTTTTTATCGTAGAGATTTTCTTTTATTATTATGTAGAGTAGTCCATTTATTAGTGGTAGATCAGTTCCCGGTTGATGATTTAATGATATATCAGCCATTTCTGATAATTCCGTTCTCCGAGGATCGGCAACGATTAGATTAGCTCCGTCTTCCACGGCTTTTCTGATCTTGTTACCTATAACCGGATGATTTTCAGTGGTATTAGTACCTATCACGAATAAGGTCTCGGCATCTTGTATCTCTTCTATTGAATTAGTCATAGCTCCATACCCGAAAGCACTTGATAATGCTTTGATCGTTGGTGAATGACAGATCCGGGTTAGGTGATCTACGTTGTTCGTTCCTATTACGGCTCTCATAAGTTTTTGGAATAAGTAATTCTCTTCATTAGTACATTTTCCTGATCCTATACCAGCTATTGCTTTAGGGCCATGATTTTTCTTTATTTTTCTTATTTTATTGGATATGTGGTTCAGTGCCTCTTCCCAGGAAGCTTCTTTGAAGTCGCCATTCTTTTTTATTAAAGGTTTAGTTAGTCTATCCTGATGATTTACGAAACCGTATCCGAATCTTCCTCTTAGACATGTCTCACCATCTGGATTAGGGGTTCCGGGTTTTGAAACGGATCCTACTTGCATTATTTCGTTATCTTTCACTCTTAGTTCTATTTGACATCCAATACTGCAGTGTGGACAGGTTGTTTTGATCTCTTCAAATTCATGACCTCTACCTTTACGCTTTGAAGGCTTATATGTTAGCGCTCCAGTTGGGCATTCCTCAACACAGTGACCACAGAACTTACAATTCGAAAATTCAGGATCCCTACCCTTAGAAGGATTATCAGATAAACCAATTCTCGCCTCAAAACCTTTATTAAGAAAACTGAGAGCCTCAGTATTTTGAAGCTCCTCACAGGTCCTAACACACCTACCACATAAAATACATTTATTCGGATCCATCTCTATGAACGGATTATCATCATAAACCTCAAGATCCTCTGTATCCAACTCATACTTTGACTCATTAATACCGTACCTATAAGCTAAATCCTGGATCGTGCAGTCAGAGTTAGCCTCACATACCTTACAATTCTCCTCATGCTCAGCAAGTAATAAATGAAGATTATTCTTCCTTAACTCACGAATTCTCTCGGTATCAGTTTCTATCTCCATACCGTCCTCCACAGGAGTAGAACAAGCCGCTACAAATTCATTTTCATCCTTCAACCTAACTAAACACATACGACACGCGCCAAAAGTACTTAAACTAGAATCATAACAAATGGTAGGAATATCGATATCAATGCCTCTAGCAACTTCTAGAATCGTTTTATCCGGATCTCCAACCTCAACTTCCTTACCATCTATAATAATCTTCATCTTTATCAACAAATAAAGGAAAAATAAATAGTTAGTTAGATATAGCATCTACCGGGCAGGTCTCAGCACAAGCCCCACACACTATACATGTTTCCGCATCAATTTCATGGGTCTTACCTTGTTCTCCTGAGATAGCATCTGCAGGGCATTCAGAAACACACTGACCACAGCCAACACAGGTATCCGCATCGATCTTATAACTATCCACTAACTCAGGACATTCCCCAGCTGGACACTCTTCATCATGTATATGAGCCTCATACTCTTCTCTGAAATGCTCCAATGTACTAGTTATAGGGTTTGGCGCAGTTTGACCTAATCCACAGAGAGAAGCACTACTTATAGTGTCAGCAAGAGATTCAAGTCTTTCTATATCTTTGGGTTCGCCTTCTCCTTCGGTGATTCTCTCCAGAATTTCCAACATCTTCTTAGTTCCGATTCTACATGGTGGGCATTTTCCACAGCTCTCTTCTTGGGTGAATTCCAGGAAGAATCTTGCAACATCAACCATACAGTTGTCTTCATCCATCACAACTAATCCACCGGACCCTACCATTGCTCCTACTTCTTGGAGAGTGTCAAATCCTAGTGGTATGTCTAGATGTTCTTTAGATAGGCATCCACCGCTTGGCCCTCCTATCTGGACGGCTTTCAGATCTTTATCACTGTCTAATCCTCCGGCTACATCGTATATTATCTCTCTTAGGCTGATCCCCATTGGAACTTCTATTAGGCCTGTATTTGAAACATCTCCTGTTACGGCGAATGTTTTGGTACCTGGACTGCTTTCACTTCCGATACTGGTGAACCAGTCAGCTCCTTTTTCTATGATGTTTGGAATGTTCGCTAGAGTTTCAACATTATTTATTGTTGTGGGTTTCCCCCATAGTCCGGATTGGGCTGGGTATGGAGGTTTTGGACTTGGTCTACCTTTTTTACCCTCTATTGATGCTATTAATGCGGTTTCTTCTCCGCATACAAATGCTCCTGCTCCTTCTTTAACTTCTAAGTCAAATTCAAAGTTTGTTCCAAGGATTTCTTTCCCAAGTAAACCGGCTTCGTATGCATCATTTATTGCCTTTTTTATTCGGCTTACTGCTAGTGGATATTCTGCCCTTACGTATACATATCCTTTCGATGCTTGGGTCGCGTATCCAGCTAATGCTGCTCCTTCTATTACTCTATGTGGGTCTCCTTCCATAAGACTTCTATCCATGAATGCTCCTGGGTCTCCTTCATCACAGTTAACAACTACGTATTTTTGGTCTGCGTCTTCTTGGTATGTAAATCCCCATTTTTTACCTGTTGGGAATCCTGCACCTCCTCTACCACGGAGACCTGATTCCTTAACTTCTTCAATAACTTCTTCCGGGCTCAGGTTTTTAACTGCTTTTTTTAGGGCGTCGTATCCTCCTATGGATTCGTAGTCTTTTAGATCTTCTGGGTCTACTTTTCCTGCGTTTTTGAGGGATATTCTTTCTTGATTATTGTAGAATGGGATCTCTTCTTCTCTTACGTAGGTTTCCCCTTCTGAGGTTTTGTAGGTTAGTTCTTCTATTATTTCTCCGTTTTTTATGGTTTTTTGAACTATTTTTTCAGCGTCTTCCGGTTCTACGTGGGTGTATAGTATTCCTATTGGGTCTATTCTTACTAGAGGTCCTTCATCGCAGAAACCGTGGCATCCGCTGGTTTTTACCTCCATATCTTCTTCTTGGTCAACTTCTTCTTCCTGGAGTTCGATTTCTACGTTTAGGTCTAGTTCGTTTATTTTCTCTTTGATTTTTTTGTGAATTTCAAGGGATCCTGAGGATACGCATGCTGTTCCTGCGCAGATTATTATTTTTATTTTGTCTTCTCCCCGATCTTTTAATTCGCCCATTATCTTTTTCAATTCTTTTTTACTGATTGTCATTTGATTTCACCTATTATAGGAAATTAAGAAGGATTTTTGGGTGGTTTATTCTCGGTATATGTCCAGTATATCTGGTATTTCGTCGGGGGTTAGGTTTCCGTATATGTCGTCGTCTATCATCATTACTGGTGCCTTTCCACAGCACCCAATGCATCTTCTTGTATCTAGAGTGTATACTCCGTCTTCACTTGTTTCTCCGTCTTCTACTTCTAGTTCTTCTTTGATTTTGTTTAGTACTTCTTCTCCTCCTTTTGCGTAGCATGCTGTTCCTGTGCAGTATCCTATTGTATGTTCTCCGTCAGGAGTTGTATTGAAGTATGAGTAAAAGGTAATGACTCCATGGATTTTGCTGAGAGGAACGTTGAGTTGTTCTGACACGAATTTTTGTACTTCTGTTGGAAGGTACCCGACTTCTTCTTGGATGTCGTAGAGGATTGAGATGAGGTTTTTGGATTTTGCGTTGTGTCTGTCTATTATTTCGTTTAATCCTTCTACGGAGAAGTTTTCATATTTTTCTTCTTGATCTTCTATATCCTCTATCTGTTTTGGTTTGTCTTTCGCTTGGCTTTTCATAATAATTCCTCCTTAATTATTTTTAAACATTACCCACGTATTTTAACAATTTAAACTGTTTCTTAGAGGTTTTTCATTGTTTCTTAGGCTCTTCTTTGTTGTAAATATTTTTTTATTACGGATACCTGATCCTTTTTTCTGTCATTACTGAAGCTTTGAATTTGATCCTTGATTACTTTCTCTATACATAATAAAACAAAGCTTATACCTAATAACTACCGGATAATGATTAATGTTCAATAAAACTGAAAAAATCGAACAAATGCCCGAAAATGTTTCGAACCAGAAACCGGCAAAAAACAATACCCAAAAACAAGGATCAATGATAGAAAACAAACCAGAAAAACAAACAAATTGTTAAGCCCAGCACAACAAAACGAAGATCAAAAAGAACAAGAAAAATTCCTAACCAAGGACAAAGATTATGAGAATAATAGTTATTAAATCTCGTTCTCTATAGATTCTTGGATCTCTTCCTTCACAGTTTTAATTTCTTCTTGCATCTCAATAGTTAGCTCTTCACCGAACTCGAATGGATTCTGAACTTCTACAGCGTAAATACTGATTTCAGGCATGTCTTCCCCCATAGATCTACCAATCTCCTCCATCATCCCTAAATTAATATTATGAGAAGCAAAAAATCCTGATTCACTTTCTATATCACTAGGATCTAAAATATACCAATCACCGGGACTACCATCCTCAGTTTTAATTGAATCCACCAAAAAAACCTTATCATAACCCTTAATCTCATCCAACAAAAATATTCTACCAGAAATAGAGCTCTTAAAATCAATATCTTTATCCGATAACTTCAAATCCTCAGAAATAGACTCCACTATCTCTAAGCCAACGGCATCGTCACTTTTTATTTCGTTTCCTATACCGATAACTAAGATCTTCAATGAATTCACCTTATTAGAATAAGAGAATGAAAATAGAAAAGAGATTAACCTCTTTGGGTTTTATCAACTAATTCTCCATTACTATTAACTAACTCAACTTTCATTGGCATCTTGCCCAGTGAGTGAGTTGAACAGGAAAGACATGGATCATAGCATCTTATTACGCTTTCTAATTTGTTCAGAACTCCCTCAGAAATCTCCGGTCCATCAACGAATTTCTCGGCAGCCATTCTTACTCCATTATTCATAGCTGCATTATTATGGGTTGTTGCCACAATGAAGTTGGCGTTCTGTATTGTTCCCTGATCATCGGCTTCATAGTGATGTATTAGAGTTCCTCTTGGTGCCTCAATTACTCCAATTCCTTCTCCTTTGCTTGGCTCCACCGGAATACTTGTAGTTCCATTATAGACCAGATCATTATTCAGTAGATTCTGTATTCTTTCTAGGCAATAAAGCATCTCTATTAATCTTGCGTAGTGATAATAAATGGTTTTTTCTTGTACATCTCCCTCTGCTAATTCTTTGTATCTTTTCCATTCTTCTCTTGCTAACTCGGTTCCAATATCGTCTGCAACGTTTAGTCTGGCGAGTGGCCCCACTCTGTACTGTCCTTCATCAAATCCTAATTCATTGTAGTAAGGGAATTTGAGGTAGGTCCAGTCCTTGGATCTTTCAGATATGATGTTTTCATAGTTTGAGGGCTGTATTTTTTCAAGGAATCTTCCTTCTTCACCTACTAATTTTAGTTGTCCATCGTAGTGTTCTAATCCGCTTTTATCATCTACTAGGCCCATGTATTGGGTTGGGTAGGTGGCGTAATTTAGAGTTTCTTCATCTAGTTGTTTGTATATGTTGTTTAGTTTGTCTATTGTGTCTCTTAGGTCTTCTATGAGGGGTTTTGATTCTTCTAAGAGGTTTTTTCCTTTGTCTTCGTCGAGGTTTTTGTTGACTCCTCCTGGTATTACGAATTCTGGGTGTACTTTTTTTCCTCCTAGGGCTTCGACTACGTTTTGTCCGAAGCTTCTCATTGCTACTCCTCTTTTCGCTAGTTCTGGGTCTTCTTCTAGTACTCCTTTGATGTTTCTTTTTGCTGGGTTGGTGTCGTATCCGAGTAGGAGGTCTGGGCTTGATAGGTAGAAGAAGCTTAGGGCGTGTGATTGGAATATTTGTCCCATGTGTAGGAGGTCTCTTAGTTTTTTAGCGGCTTTTGGTATTTCGGCGTTTACTAGGTTGTCGGCTGCTTTTGCGGCTCCTAGTTGGTGGCTGACTGGGCATATTCCACATATTCTTGAGGTTATGTCTGGCATTTCCCATATGGTTCTGCCTTCTACGAATTTTTCGAATCCTCTGAATTCGGTTACGTGGAGTCTTGCGTCTTGTACTTGGTTGTTTTCGTTGAGGTGGACAGAGATCTTTGCGTGTCCTTCGATCCTTGTTACGGGTTCTATTATTTCTTTTGTTTTTTGCGGCATATAATCACCTTTTTAGTCATATTGAAGGTCTAATCCGGTTGCTTTTGGCTTGTTTCCTTTTAGTAGTTCTTTAAATCCGTATCCTATTACGTCTGCTGTTGGTGGGCATCCTGGTAGGTAGGCGTCCACTTCTAGGTATTGATTTACTGGGTCTGCTTGGTCTAGTAGGGTTGGTATTGAGTCTGCGTTTGGTATTTCGCTTTTATCGTCGGCTTTTTCTTTGAAGCATTCTTTTATTACTTCGTCTACGTCGTCGAAGTTTCTCATTGTCATTATTCCTCCTAGGCAGGCGCAGTCTCCCCAGGCTAGTAGGATGTCGGATTTTTCTCTTAGGTCTTCTGCTACTTCTAGGTTTTCTTCGTTTGTCATTGTTCCTTCTACTATTCCTATGTCGACTTCTGAGAATTCTTTGTGGTCGACTATCATGTGGCTGGCGTCTAGTTCTACTTGGTCTAGTAATTCGATTATGTATTCGTCGTTATCTAGGAATGACATGTGGCAGCCTGAGCAACCTCCTAGACAGGCTGTTGCTACCTTGATTTTATCTTTATTCTCTATTTTTTCTTTTAATTTGGATTTGGTCATCCTAATCACGTCTTTAATGATTGAAAAGTGTTAATTGATGTTTAGATCATTTTTCTTATCAGGTCTCGGTCTGATTCTATTCCGATTCTTGGTTCAGTTACTTGATTTATTTGTTTTGATTTGTTGTTTAGATCTACGAAGTTTCCTTCTCTTTCTGACCATTCAAGGGCTGGTAGTACTATATCTGCTTCTTCTGTGAGTTCTGATCTCTTAGATGCCTGTACTATTACTTTGTCAGCTTCTTTAGCTACCTGCTTCATTTCCTCTAGATTCTCGCCTTGATCATCGGCAGCTAGTAGGAAAGCGGTTTCCGGCTCTTCCGGTATATCATTTACTTCTAATCCTTTTAGAGCTTGATTAGCTATCTCATTCATGGATATAACCTTATTATCCTCCAGCACTGATAATCCAAAGATATTCTTCATTGATTTCTTATCTTCAACTCCAGGCCCCATAACCAGAATAGTATCGTTATCACCTTCAAGGAAAGACGCCATAGTCATAACATCGTCCTGGTGTACATTGATCCCACCTAGATGGGTTCTGCTTAGTTCATCTAACCTATCAACATCTTCCTTAAGCACTTCAATCACGAACTGGGTTAGCTGAGCTCTTGGAGTTCCTATACTTATAGAAATATCTGTATAACCTTTGAAATAATCTTCATATGCGTCTATAGTCATTAAATTGGTTCCATTCTTAGAAGCTCTTCTTATATATGAACTTAGAACTGGATGAGTCTCAACAATACTAGTATCATAAACTACGACTTGGTCAGCCTCAAGAATCCTAGAGATCCTATCCTCGAATATTTTTTGGTTAACATTTGGTATGAAGGCATCTAGATCATCAAGAACCTCTTTTTCCATTACATGTCTTTCTGATCCTGGGAGATCAAAATCCGCCCCATAACCTGTCAAAATTCTCTGGAAGAGTTCAACCGTCTCAGTTGGCAATCTATCAGACGCCATCGCACCTATAGAATCGGAACCCATCAAAATCTCTTTTATTTGATTTATAGCTTCCTCGATCTCGATACTGGTCTTACCTCCATTTTCTTTGATTTCTGGTTCCTTGATTCTTTCACGGGTGTCTGAAACAGGTTTGAATCTGCCTTTTTCACAGAGCTGGCCTCCAGATTCCTCGTCCTCATCTCCTTCTATCCTTACTAATTCGTTCGACCTAGTGAAAACCTCTGTTCCACAACCTATGCTACACTCACTACATACCGTCTCAGTGGAGTCACACTGGATCTCATCTCCCATGTAAGCACTATGCTTATCGAAGATCGCTCCAGTCGGGCAAACCTGGACACAGGCACCACAAGAAATACAACTTGAATCATCAAGCGGGACATCATTATCAGCAATTACCTTAGTCTCTTTACCACGATTACCGAAATCAAGAGTATCATTAGCAACTACTTCTTGACAAGCTCTTATACAGCGACCGCAAAGAATACATCGATTCTTATCCATTGCTATATGATCATTAGAGTTATCCATCTCTTTTTCCATATAGCTATTAGTAAATCTTACATTATCCATTCCAGCTCTTCTGAACATCCACTCAAGTTCACAGTTACCTTCCATCTCACAATACATACAGTAGTGATTCTCTGCTGAGAACATTAATTCAAGAATGCTTCTTCTTTTATCCCATAGGTCTTCAGTGTTTGTCTGGATTTCCATTCCATCCTGTACAGGAGTTGTACAAGCAGTTTCAAGCCGATTTTCTCCAATCTCAACGAGGCACATTCTACAGGCGCCAACATTCGTTAGATCAGAGTAATGGCATAGAGTTGGTACATACATTCCGACTCTTTCACATGCTTCCAGTATTGTTTCTCCCTCTTTTGCTTTGACCTTTTCTCCATTGATATTGAGGATAACTTGATCTTCTTCCAATTCAGTATTATCTTCAGAAACAGACTCTGTCATATTAATTACCTCCTTGACTTATAGCATCTACTGGGCAAACAACCTCACAGGATCCACATGCTATACATGTTTCCGCATCAATTTCATGGGTCTTACCTTGTTCTCCTGAGATAGCATCTGCAGGGCATTCAGAAACACACTGACCACAGCCAACACAGGTATCCGCATCGATCTTATAACTATCCACTAACTCAGGACATTCCCCAGCTGGACACTCTTCATCATGTATATGAGCCTCATACTCTTCTCTGAAATGCTCCAATGTACTAGTTATAGGGTTTGGCGCAGTTTGACCTAATCCACAGAGAGAAGCACTACTTATAGTGTCAGCAAGAGATTCAAGTCTTTCTATATCTTTGGGTTCGCCTTCTCCTTCGGTGATTCTCTCCAGGATCTCTAGCATTTTTTGGGTTCCGTCTCTGCATGGTGGGCATTTTCCGCAGCTTTCTTCTTGGACGAAGTCTAGGAAGAATCTTGCTACATCAACCATGCAGTTGGTTTCGTCCATTATGATTAGTCCGCCTGATCCTACCATTGCTCCGGCTTCTTCTAGGGATTCGTAGTCTATTTCTAGGTCGAGGTGTTTTTCTGGGAGGGTTCCTCCGCTTGGTCCTCCTATTTGCGCTGCTTTGAATTCTTCTCCTTCGACTCCGCCGGCTATGTCTACTACTTCTTTTAGGGTTGTTCCCATTGGTACCTCTATTAAACCTGTATGATTGATGTCTCCTGCTACGGCGAATACTTTGGTTCCTTTACTGTTTTCTGTTCCTATTTGGTTGAACCAGTTCGCTCCATTATTTATTATGGCTGGTACATTGGCGAAGGTCTCGACATTGTTTATTACAGTTGGTTTACCCCATAGCCCGCTATTTGCTGGGTACGGTGGTTTAGGAGTTGGTTGACCTCTTTCACCCTCTATTGATGCTATTAATGCGGTTTCTTCTCCGCATACGAATGCTCCTGCTCCAACCCTGATCTCTAAGTCAAAATTGAAGTCCGTGTCAAGAATATTTTCTCCAAGGAATCCAGATTCCCTCGCATCATTTATTGCTTTTCTAAGAGTTTTAACGGCAAGAGGATACTCCGCTCTCACGTATACGTATCCTTGGTCGGCGCCTATGGCGTATCCCGCTATTGTCATTGCCTCTATTACTCTGTGAGGGTCTCCTTCAAGAACGCTTCTATCCATAAAGGCTCCAGGATCTCCTTCATCAGCATTACATACAACATATTTTTGATCCTCGTCAGGACCAGCGGTGAATTCCCATTTTTTACCTGTTGGGAATCCTGCACCTCCTCTACCTCGA
>CAYTEI010000029.1:15516-16300 GCA_964436705.1 uncultured Thermococci archaeon | reverse complement strand
GGCAGTTAGTCAGGATACAAGATCAACTAATCAAATCACAAAGAAAATCAATAAATATGGAGTCGAAATCGTAGAAGAGGATTTAATCCAAGAAGAGCACTTTTCTCCCTACCAGCCTTTTGGTCCCAAAGACCATAAAAATGATTCAATAATAGATCTGAAGAGATCTCCGGGAATATAGAAACGATAAATATAACCGTAAATAAAAACTCTCCAGTAACAAATAAAAGTCTTAAAGAAATTAAAGAGAAGGATCTCATTGGAGATGAAGTACTTATAATAGCAATAGAAAGAGAAAATAAGGTAATCACACCAAAAGGAGATACAAAGATAAAACCTAACGACATTATCACTATTCTCTCTCCAAAAGGAGTCTCAAATACTGATATTGAAGTTTTTAAGAATAAAAAGGATTAAGAGAACAGAACTATCATAAATGCTAGTTAATTAGAAGAAAATATATTCTCTATTTTTTTCATCACCGATGAATTCATTAATATTTGAACTTTGTCATTTGTTTTAAATTTAGTGTCTCCTCTTGGGAATAGTATATCATCTTTTCTAATGATTGAGGTAATAACTGACTTTTCTGGAAGATCAAGACCCATAATTTTCGCATTATTTGCGGGAGACCCCTGACTTACTTCCACTTCATTTAGCTCTATATTCTCCTTTTCATAACTAAAAAGAGTTTTTAAACGATTTGAAGCAATTGCATTTTTGAAAGGAAGAGCCATCGCATTAGCCGTAGTGATATACTTATCAACGCCAAATTGATCAAATA
>CAYTEI010000029.1:9773-15506 GCA_964436705.1 uncultured Thermococci archaeon | reverse complement strand
GGTTCATTAACCTTCGCTACTGTATAATCTATATCGAATTCGATCTTTGCAATTTGGCAAGTAATTAGATTTGTGTTATCATCATCAGTTGCTGCAACTAAAACATCGGCTCTTGATACCTTGGCGTCTCTTAAAGTATTAAGTTCGGTTGCATCACCATTTATCACTAAAACATCGCTCATCTCAGATGCAACTTCTTCACTTAACTCTTTATCTTGCTCAATTAAAGAAACTTTGTCATCTTCCTTTGACAGTGTTTGGGCTAAATAAGATCCTACATTTCCTGCTCCAACAATGACTACACGCATTATTACTCACCTAAATCATTCAAAACAGATCCTATTGCTATAAATATAGTCCAAAATTCTAATCTTCCTAACCACATTCCAATTATTTCTAATACTTTTAAAGTAATTGGCATATTTGGTCCAGTAACTCCAAGAGATAAACCCACAGTTCCTTGGGCTGAGGCGTACTCAAACAATGACTCGGAAATGGAAAATCCTTCAAAAATAAATACTAATACTCCGAATAAATACATTAAAATGTAAATAACCGTAAATGTAGTAACATTCCACATTATATCATTATCAATTTTTACCTTTCGACCACCATGTCTAATTTTTCTAACCAGTACAGCCTTTTTAGGCAGGATCTGCCTCTTTATTTCCCAGAAAACTGATTTAATTAAAATACCTATTCTAACTAGTTTTAGGCCGCCCCCAGTTGAAGATGCAGCTGCACCAAAGGTCATCAGTAGAACCATGACAACTAAAACTAGAGGCCCCCAACCTAAAGTGCCAATGGCGCTTTCTGTCATAAATCCAGTGGTCGATAAAGCGGAAATAACTTGAAATACTGATTGTAAAAAGGTTTTAGAGAAGCTTGAATAGATGCCTTGACCCCGTAGAGAACCTATAACGATCAAAGTAGCAATCGAACTAAAAAGATAAAAGAACTTAGGTTCTATGTCTAAGATTAATTCTTTTAAATCTCCTTGGATTAATTTGTAATGAAGAGCGAAATTTGTACTTCCAAAGAACATAAAGAGCATTGTTATATACTGAGCAGGGACTGAGAACGCACCTAAACTACTACTTTTGGTTGAAAATCCTCCTGTTGAAAAGGCAGACATTGAATGGTTTACTGCATCAAAAACTCCCATACCAGTTATAACGTAAATAATGGTTCCTATAAATACATAAAGTAGGTAGATTTTAACGATCATCCTTGCAGTGCTAACTATACTTGGTAGTAGTCTTTGATCCTTTCCTTCTGAAGAGTAGAGCCCTGTTTCAATATCTCCAGATCCTACTATAGCCGTGAGCATTAATACGGCTAATCCTGCTCCTCCTATTAATTGCATTAGGCTTCTCCAGAATAGAAGTAATCGTGGAAATACATTTTCGTTTGGTACCATGCTTAGACCAGTTGTTGTCCATCCTGACATTGCTTCGAAGAATCCGTCGAGGTAAGTCATTTCGCCTGAGAGATAGAATGGGAGGGCTCCGAAGGCAACTGCTAGGATCCATCCAAATGTAATCATAACTGTTGTATGTCTTCTCTCTACGGGTGGATGATCCTCTATCTTGAAGTATTTCCATAAGGATATTCCCAGCATTATTGAAATTATTGCTGGAATTAGAAATGGAAGGACTAAGTTAGTTTCGTTAGGATAAAATGGTAGTAGAAGCAGCGGTATTAGAAGTGCTATTCCGGCACCAAGAACTATGAGACCAATATGGCTGATTATTATTTTAAAAAATTTTAATATTTCTTCATCCAAAAGAGACACCTATCTTGGCTCTATTCAAACTGGTTTAAGAATTCTGATCCTTTTTTAATTAGTTTGGTGTTTATTGAGAGTATTATTCGGTCATCTTCTTTGAGTTCATAATTTTTATCTGGTTGTATGGCTTTTCCTTCGGTTTCTATTCCGCAAATAATGCTTTCATCTGGTAGGTCAATTTCTTTTAGTTCTTTTCCTTTTGTTTCTTTTTTTGGTTTTAGTTCTATTATTTCTATGTCTCCGTTTCCTAGTGTGATTCTTGTGTTTATGTTTTCTTTGTAGATTGCGTTTTTTAGTTGGGTTGCGATTTGGCTGGATCGGGCGACTTTGGTGTCGATATCTAGTTGGCTGAAGGATTTTTCGTGTTCGGGTCTGTTGATCCTTGCAACTGTTTTTTCAACATTATAGATTATTTTTCCAACTTGGCAGGTTATTATATTTGGATTATCTTCACCTGTTGCTGCTATTAAGGCATCGGCTTTTTCTATAGATGCTTTTTCTAAATCATTTGGATTTGTTGAGTCTCCAACAACTTTTGATCCGCTGAAATCCCTGCTTAAGTTTCGGAATGCTTTTTTGTTTTGATCAATGATGACGATATCATGTCCTTCTTTTGAGAGAATATTAGCAAGGTAAGATCCGATCCTCCCACACCCAGAGATAACGACGAACATTCTTCCCACTAGGAATTATACTTAATCTGGCACTAAAAAGTTTATGGAACCACTTAATTATCAAAAGAAAAATAAAAAGTCATCCTGAATAATAGCTTGGTATTTAGGGTAACTTTAAAATATCCTCATCGCCTATTTGAAGAAAGAGGTATGCTTAATGTATATGATTATTGTTGGTGCTGGAGATGTGGGATTAAAAACACTTCAATTAGCTTTAAAAGACCAGCATGATGTAGTAGTTATTGATAAAGATGAGAATAAAATTGAAAGTGCTTCTTCTAAGTACGATTGTGTTTTTATTAATGGTGATGCAACTATTAGAAGTACTTTGAAGGATGCTGAGGCTGACAAGGCTGATGCTATTATTTCGACTACTGCCGATGATTCGGCTAATATGATGGTTATGTTGAACGCACAGGACTTTGAGATTTCATCCCTGGTAAGTCTTGTAAACCATTCAACTCACGCTAGGTACTTTCGTGAACTAGGTGCGAACGTAATAGGAGATCCAGACGAATTAATTGCGGAATATCTTTACAGAGCAATGAAAAAACCCTCCATCAAAAACTACATGAAATTAACCAAAGGAGCAGAAGTATTCGAAATAACAGTAACCAATGAAGCACCAATACTAGAAAAAAACTTAGAAACAGCGAAAAATAAAAATCTAATTGGGGAAGGAACCATCGTTTTAGCAATTGATAGAGACGGAGATCTAATAACTCCTAAAGGCGATACTGAGTTGAGTAAAGGCGATCTTGTAACTGTATTCTCACAGAAAGGAGCCACAAAAGATATAACCAAAGTATTCACAGGAAAAGAATAACGAATGGTACTTACTTAATAGAGTAATATTTTAATAACGGTATTTTTTCCTATTTTTGATCTTTAGTTCTTTATTTATTTGAACCAGAACTCTTTTAAAAGTAGGTGGTGAATTCTTGAGCGCCGGGGGTGTGATGTAACCTGGCATCATGACGGGCTCCAGAAGTTAATGATGATTTACGGGTTTACTGAGTCCTTAGTGACGACTAAGGACAATGCTGACCTTTTTGGAGCTCTGAAACCCGTTTCACTGTGGAAACCCGTATATCGGGGTTCAAATCCCCGCACCCCCACCAACCAAACCAACCCCAACCCATTACCAATTTATTAACACCAAAATTTAATACCAAAAAAGAACTACGCACACCATCCCAAACTTCATTCAATATCCATACTCACACCTTACGCCCTGACAAAAATTTAAAACCCAAAATTACCCCCCCCACCACATTCTCCCATACCCCTACCTAAAACTCTCCCAAAAACAAAATCCAAACCAAACCCCCACCTTAACTAAACTTACTAACCCCATTACTTTGAAAACCAAAAACAGAACCTAAAAAGAGACAAATCCCCAAATTAACCATAAAAACCTTATCCTACTTATCAACAAATAAACAAACCAACATAACACACATCAATAACCCCAAACCAAATATCACACTAATCCCAACCATAACACTCCCAAAACAACTCCCTAAAAATACCAGCAAACATATCAACCTCTATCCCAACCCAACCACCAAAAAAAACAAATAAAAACTCAAGCCAAACAATACCCTCTCTTTCCAATTCACCTAATTACCACCCCCTCAATATATCCACAATCCTCCACTACCAATAACATAATAGTCAGCCATAGGTCAACACCAAACCCCTTAATTCCTCAAATCCAAAGCAATAAACCCAAAAACAGCTTTCCAGAAACACCAAACAAACCTAAGCTAAGACAAACAACTATCCATAACCACCACTAAAAATAACAAACCAAAAACCAAAAACAAATAAAAAACACAAAATAAACCAAAAACAAAAACCCAAAAAGAAAACCAACCCACCAAAACACAACAAAAACCAAAAAACAAAACATAAAAAACAAAAACAATAATCAAACCTAAAAGAAAACTAGAAAACCAAAATCAATCTCACGAACCAGTAAAAACCGGACAAATAAAGAAAAAATAAAGAAAAAACCTCAATCACATCCCAAGATCAGACCTCTTCCCCTCAATATGATCAACGATACCACTCACTATCTCATCAGGATCATCACCAACAGCTACCTTACCACCAGTAAGATCCTCAACATCCTCAGTCAACAACCTCACCAAATCATCAGAACCCGTTACCGGCATAACCGGACTAACATGCGTATACAAACCATACGCAACAGAGAAAAAACCATCTATAACCGCCTTCTGCTCCATATACTCCGGAGCAGTCACCGCAACAGGTAAATCACTAGTATCCACATCCAAAGCCTCAGCAATCTGCGTAACTAATAAACTAAGCCTACCAGTATCAGTACAAGTCCCATAAGAAAGAACAGGCGGCACCCCCAGTTTCTCACATACTGCTGTCAATCCATCACCAGCCTTCTCCAAAGCATCCATACTAGCTAATCCAGATTGTTGCATAGCTGCATTACCACAGCCCGCTGACAACACCAATATATCATTTTCGATAAGTTTTTCTGCTACTGCAATAGAAGTCGCATCCTGTGGACCATTACCATAAGTAGTACAAGAAACTAATGCAGTCACTCCCTTGATCGTTCCATCAGATATAGCCTCTAATAAAGGATTAAGCTCTCCACCAAGTGCATCAAGAATTGATCTAGGACTCATACCAGCCGTTATAGTTTTCACATCATCCGGTATTTTAGTTTCCTTACCTTCTCTTTCTCTGTAGTTCTCTATAGCCATATCTATTAGTTTATCAGCTTGTTCCTCAACTTTTTCCGGATCATAGTCTACATGGTCTTCCGCATTTGGAATCCCAACCACTCCCGAAACTGGTACAATTTTCCCACCGTATTCCTCTCCTAGATTCGCAAGTTCTGGAGGTGAGCAATTCATATCAGCCGCCATTAGATCTACAGCTCCTGTCGCCATCATGTATTCTACGTTAAGCCAGTTCCCTGTAAATCCAGCTAATACATCATCCATTTCATATCTTTGTATTATTTCTTGACCTGTTTCGATTGATGCGGCTACTTGTATTCCTTCAGCCCCAGCTTCTTCTGCTTTTTTCTGATTCTTTTCTTTTTTTGCTGCTTTCATTAGAGCTATACCCATGAATGGTTCATGTCCGTTTGGTACTATGTTTACGTAATCTTCGTCAAGCACTCCTAATCCTACATCTACTTCATGTGGTTCTGGAGTTCCGAATAGAACATCCTGACCAAGCTCCAAAGGTAGAAGCGATCCATAAGTCGAAGCTAAA
>CAYTEI010000029.1:7452-9708 GCA_964436705.1 uncultured Thermococci archaeon | reverse complement strand
GAGCAGCATTTACTTCATGATTAGGGCCGCTAGGCATAATGCCCAACTCATTCCATACTTCTTTTCTTTCATCCGGCGCAAATATATCGATCATTTTTGATGATTCAGACACATCTCTATTTATCTCCTCTATCATGAAGTCAGCTACTTCTTTTGCTATATCTCCAGTTGATTGTTCTGTACTTACTCCAAATTTTTCAGCCATGAACATTAACTTATCTTCATCCTTAATTTCGAATGGTGTTTTTCCTTCTGCAGTGGCTTTCAAGGTTTTAGCAACTTCATTTGCATGATAAGTGTAGGCACTTATCCCCATAGTATTTCTATGAACCATATTCCTCATAGCCATTCCTGCAGCGTCTATACCACAAGTCCCTTTATCAGCAGTACCCGGTGCAATTCTACATGGACCATTACTACAGAGCTGGCAGCTTATTCCTTGTTCACAGAAATTACATCTAATTTGCTCCTGATCCTTCCAACGATCCCACGGATTCGTTACCCCATCTTCTTTCAGCTTGTCATACATTTCATTTATACTTTCATGATAACTTGGTTTCTCTTCCTCAGACATTTATTTACCTCCAACATACATTTTTAATATAGTACTTTCACCATAAAAATGTGGGTAAATTATTTAAAAGATTTTTCATCAACCCTACATAAACAAAACTTAAATACATGTCAACAAAAAGAAGTGGAACAATGTCAAAACAAAACAAAGAAATCAAAATGCCAGTAGAAAACACCAGAACAGAAATACTCAAATACCTACTATCCGAAGATCTAGGAGCCCTAGACCTAAAAGAAAAACTAGGAATAAACGAAAGCGCAGTAAGAAGACACCTAAAAATCCTAGAAGAAAAACAATACATAAACCACTACTACGAAAAAGCCTCCAGAGGAAGACCAAAGAAAATATTTGAACTAACCCCTAAAGGAAAAAAACTCTTCCCAAAACAAAACAAAATGCTAATATCCATCATCATAAACAAAATCAAAGAAAAATACAGCAACGAAGAAGTAAAAGAAATCATAAACGAAGTAGAAAACGAACTAAACAAAAACATCTCAATAGAAAACGAAAACCTAAGCTTAGAAAAGAAAATTAACAAAACTCTAAATACATTCGACGAACTAGGCTTTTTCCCTACAAAGAAAAAAAAGAATGGAAACTACGTTTTAGAATATAAAAACTGTGCTTTTGGAGAAGTTTCTGAAGACCTAGGGAACGAATTATGTAGAATGCATAGAGACGTAGTAAAAAATTCCCTAGGCGAAGTAGAAATAGAACTCGAAGACTGGATACTTTCAGGAGATAAAGTCTGCAGACAAATAGTAAAACCTAAATAAATTCAATAACATTTATTCTTTTGAATTTCGTAGATCATATTTTTAACTTTACTTTTCTAATATCCAAAAGGAGAAAGCGCTATGTCTGAAATCTGTGTAAAGTGCAAAGGATACAAAAAGCTTTGCGGAAGATCCTTCTGCCCCCTACTTAAAAAGAAGAAAATAATAAACGATATTAAGCCAAAAGTAGAGAAAAAAAATGTATTCGGAAGTTCACCACCATCCTTCTTCACCGGAGAACAAGGATATCCAAAAGTCCTAGCCGGCCCAATGGTACCAGCAGAAACTGGAAACACAGAAATCCTAGCTTCCCCAGAAAAATGGGGTGACAAAAGTATAGAAGACATCATAAAGTACAGATCCAGTCTAGTTAGAACCTCAACCCCCATCAAGATAAGTGATGCCAGAAAACCTAACAGATTAGTCAGAGAAATGCAAGAAATAATTCTCTCAGAATCCCCAATAGACGTAGAGGCACAATTAAAAAAGAAACCAAAAGTCAAATTAGAATATAACGACTTCTCAGCCCCCCTAGGCCCAAATAGCAAGGTAGAGAAATTAGACATCGCCGAAAATCCCGACGTCCCAAAAACAATGGACAAACTATTAACAGACGAACTTAAGACACAAGATTCAATCAAAAAACTCTATAACAAGGACGTAAGCGTTAGTTATATCAATAAAGTTCTATCAGCCGGACTTTTAGGATCAGAATCTCGAAAGAAATTTGTTCCAACCCGATGGTCCATAACTGGAACAGATGACATGATCTCAAAAGAAATGATCCAAGATATCAGAAGAAACCGACTAATCAACGATTATGAAGTCTACATGGACGAATACCTAGGTAATCGATACGTAGTCCTATTATTCCCAACAGGATGGAAATTTGAAGTACTAGAA
>CAYTEI010000029.1:0-7442 GCA_964436705.1 uncultured Thermococci archaeon | reverse complement strand
TCTCTGGAACCACCTTTACTGAAGAAACAACTATAGTTAGTGACCATGAAATAAAAGATCGGACCCAATATGCTGAAGACGTAGCAGGAGGTTATTACGCATCTAGAATTGCCGTAACAGAACATTTAAATGATCGGGGAAGACAAGCCGGTGCAATAGTCTTTAGAGAAGTACATCCATCTTATTATGCTCCACTCGGAGTCTGGCAAGTAAGAGAAGGAACCAGAAAAGCTCTTAAAAATCTAAGATATAGATCAGATGACTTAGAAGAAATATATGATCTCATTAAGAACTTTTTGTTCGTTGATATGGATAAATGGAAAAATGAAAGTTCCCTAATATCTTACGAACAATCCCAGACAACGATAGAGAGATGGTATGAATGACTGAAAACGTTCTTATGCTTACAAAGTTCCCTCCTCACGTCGGAGGAGTATCTACCCATTCTTACCATTTGATCAAAAATTCAGAAGATATCCAATACCATATAATCACTTATGATCATGAAAATCGTGAAGATTCAGACCTAAATAATGTAAATCTCCATTATGTAAATAATTTAAACTTTTTTGGGGGAAGAGGATTTAGCTATACTTTATTAGCACTCAAGAAAGGTATAGAGATTTCAAATAAATTTGACCTTGATTTAATTCATTCACAGTATGCTGGCCCTCCCAGTATAGCTGGATCATTATTAAAAAATATCCTATCCATACCCCTCGTTACCACTGTCCATGGAAGTGATCAGAACCTGATCCCATATGAACCTGTAAAAAGTAGTTTAAGAAACAGTAACAAGGTTATAGCGGTTAGTAGATTTTTAAATAAACTTGTTAAAAATAAATTACCTGGTAAAGAAGTAGAATCTATTTATAATGGTGTTTCAAAGTACTTTAAAGATATGGAACTTAATGATAAACAATATATTACGTTCGTAGGAGAATTATCTTCACACAAAGGTATCAAAGATTTTATTTCTTTATCTAAGAGTTTTGACGAGAAGTTCCTTGTGATCGGTGATGGGGTACTCAGAGAAGAGATCGAAAAAAATTCTGAGGATAATGTCACATTCACTGGTTATAAAAAACCTAAAGAGGTTTCAAAACTTTTAAATCAAAGCAAGGCACTAGTACTTCCATCTCATAGGGAAGGATTTGGAATAACTCTAATTGAGGCAATGAAATGCGGTACTCCAGTAATCGGAAGAAATATACAAGGGATAGCAGAAATCATAAAGGAAAGTAAAAACGGTTTATTATTTGATACAGAAGAAGAACTTAAATACAACCTAAAAAAGCTTATTAATAATCAAAAACTAAGGAAAAAGCTCTCAAAGAATGGCAAGAAATATTCCGAAAATTATTCCTGGGAAAAGACTTCAGATAAAACTAATGAGATATATAATTCAATCTTTAGTTAGTGAGACTAGATACTTCTCAATTACCTATCATAATCATCGGATTTTGAACTTCTTTGTAACCTAAAAAGTAATAAGTAATAATGTTTAAATTCTATATTAATCCGTTACCGTACCTGATATAATTTTACATTTGTTAGATTTAGGAGGGACTGATTAAATTGAACTCTAAAAAGCCTTTAGCTTACTCATTAATAGTTTTTGCATTTGTCACCTTATTAACCTTTTTTATTTTCTCCTTAGAGGTAAATAATTCCAGATTAACTGAGACTAAGATAATTATTCCATTATTATTACTTCCTTTATCGGCCTTTTTAATTACATATATAGGTCTTAAAATCTACAATTCCAAACTTGTCGTTACCCAAGAGAAAGAAAAGTACGAAAAGATGGTCAAAGAGAATATCTCTCCAATCATTATTCTTCACGAAGGAAAAGTAAAAGTTGTAAATCAAGCCGCATCAGAAGTTCTAGGAATTTCCCGAAACAAATTAAAAGAAAAAAACTTCATGGAATTCATCGATAACGAAGACGAAAAGAAAGTTAGGCAGAGCTTTAGTGAAGCTTTATCAATAGGTAGTAGTGATAAAATTTCCGCTAATATTGTTAGAAAAACAGGTGAAAATCGTGAAATTCTGTTAAAATCCTCAAGAGTAGATTTTAAAGATTATGGGATTCTAATCAGCTTTATGGATCTTACTGAAAGAAATAAGATGCAAAAAAGACTTTCTGAAATTAATAAACTAAGTAGAAAGCTTACTCTTTCCCTAGATAAAGATGAAATATGTGAAGAAACCATTAAAATAATAAAAAATACTATCAACTATGATAGGATTCTTATCAGTCTATTTGATAAAAATAAGAAAAAACTAGTCAATAAAAAATCACATAACTATCCAAAGAACCAGAACAATATGGAAAGAATGCGAAACAGAAAAGTCTACAATCTAATATACAAAAATAAAGAACCATTCTACGCTTCACAGCAGAAAAATCAAAAATATCTAAATAACAGTGAGAAAGCAAAATTTATCGTCCCATTAATGGCTGAAAACAAATTCCTGGGAACAATATCAATCTCCGAAACAGAAAGAGAAAAAATCCCACAAGATTCAAGAGAACTATTAGAAGCCTTATCAGCACAGGTCTCTAATGCACTCCATAACGCCGAACTAATAACCAGACTCGACAAAAAAAATGAAATGAAAGATCTTATTATATCAATAATCAATCAAGATCTTAGAAACCCCCTAAAAGTTATATCTAATCATTCAGAAAAAATTGACCATACAAACGACTTAAAAGAAGCAAAAAGAGGAATAAGAAAAATTAAAACCAGTACTAGAGAAATGGAAGAACTTATAGATAATATGATGACACTACTAAAATTAGAAAACGAATCTATTGAATATGAAAAAATAGACCTTAACAAAGTTATTGAAGACTCTATAAACCAATTATCCGATAATCTAAAAAACTACGAGGTAAAAAACAAGGTTGAAGGCTCATACCTAATTTCAGGAAACCGCATCATCAAACAAGCATTTATAAACCTAATAGAAAACGCACAGAAATACTCACAGTTAGTTAAGAAGATCGAGATCGGGATCAAAAATGACGAAAAAGGATATATTGTGTACGTGAAAGATTGGGGGCCAGGAATCCCTGATGAGAAAAAAGAAAATATCTTCTCTAAATTTAGTAGAAATCAGAAAAAAGAGAATAATAGTGGATTAGGACTTTCTATAGTCAAGAGAGTTGTAGATCTTCACAATGGAGAAGTTTGGGTTGAAGATAACCCGGAAGGAGGAAGCATTTTCAAATTAAAGCTTCCTAAATACCAAAACAAACCCAATAAATAATTAGGTGTGAAAGTGAATACACTCGTTGAATTTATCCCAGAATTATTCGAACAAATAATAATTGCCTTAGCAATTGGTGGGCTAATTGGGTTAGAAAGAGAATCAGCCCCAACGAAGAAATATGCTGGAATCAGAACCATAACCCTCATTTCGATCTCCGGGCCAGTGGCCGTAAAAATATCTAACATAATGAATTCCATAGTTCCCGTAGCAATATATTTGGCAATGGGATCTTTAATATCAATTTTCATATTATATATCCGATTAAAAATTGCAGAAAAAGAAATAGGAGTCACTACCACCGCCACCATATTTTTAATCTCTCTAACCTCAATATTAGTCGGTTACTCCCTATACTTCGAAGCAGTATTTATAACTATCTTAACAACCATACTATTAACTGAAAAAAAGCCCATTCATTCCCGAATAGAAGAACTAACAAGACCCGAAATATCCGACGCTCTTAAAGTCGGAGCCCTAGCTTTTATTATATACCCACTTTTACCAAACGAGCCAATTACTTCTTACGAACTAATTAACCCCAGAAGAACATTACAATTCGTATTAATAGTTCTAGGAATAAGATTCGGTTCGTTTGTTATTTCTAGAAAGATTTCTGGACGAAGAAGTTTGCCTATTGCAGGATTTTTAGGTGGAGGAGTCTCAAGTCTCGCCACTGCAGGTGCTTTAACAGATATAGGAAAAGATGAATCATATTTAGAAATTGCATCACTTGGAGTAATCCTAGCATCAATCTCCATGGTTATTAGAAATGTATCAATCGCATTAATTGCTTCTTTTGAAATAATAAATCTCCTGATGATACCATTAACTTTAATAACAATCATCGGCCTATTATTCTCTTACAGATTCTGGGGAGAAACCAAGGAAATAAATAAAGATTTAAAAGATATAATTCATTCACCTTTAGCTTTAAGACCTGCATTAAAACTTGGATTCTATTTCCTAATAATAACTATACTTGGTAACCTAGCTAATAATCTCCTAGGGCAAAGTGGAATTTGGGTAGTTGCATTAGCCGGAGGTCTAGTTTCTTCGGCGGCAGTAGCTATTTCTAGTGTTTCATTATTAAGTAATTCAGTGATCACTGCCCAAAGCGCCTCTTTAATGGTGATAATTGGAAGTATTTCCTCGATGATGGTTAAAATAATTCTATCGTTGGCTTCGGGTAACAAAAAAATGACAAAAAAAATTCTACCACCTATAATTTTAATGTCCCTAGGCGGATTAATACCATTCTTACTTCTTTGATGAAAATGGCTAATCTAAGACCTAAAAATTCCATATACTGGTGTAATCATGGAACGTAAAAGTTGGCAAAAATTAAGAATTTTTGGCTGGCTTCTAGTTTGTATTCCCCTAATTTTTAGACTTCTGAAGGAATTATACTCCAAAGGTTATACTCTTGAATTGATTGGATATTTTTCAGCGTTAATAGGTACTATTCTAGTTGCAATTGGATATTGGTACGGTGAAATGAACTTTAGATCTATGGGATAGGAAATTGAATAGATTGTATAAAAGATCTTTGTATATCTGTTTATAGTTCGAAATAATTTGTGATAAATCCTTTGAAAGGAAAAAATTTATAAGAACCAAAAAACATATAGAAACGATGGATCCGGAAGAATTACCTAAAAGAATTCGTGGGAACATACATAGTATCCAAAATAAAAATATTACAACTCGTCAAAATACAAAGATGAGGAATACAAAATTCAAACCCAATACAAATTCCTCAATACCCAAAAAATAACCCAATAGGTGACTATCAATATCAACGAGGGACACGGTAGCTAGCGATTATGATCAAAAAAATCCCTCTCCCACTCCAGTATTCCGGATCCTCCACAAAAAATACTGTATATTCTTTTCTTTTCTTTCCCATTTTAAAAAAAGTTATCCCAATAAAGATTTTCTATCTTCCCCAACAATTATACCACTTTACGAATCATACCTAAAAATCATAAAACCTTTGATCTTTGCTGAATTCGCATAAACCAAATTCCAGTTTAAAATCTTTTATAAATAGCTTGATTCTTATAGAATAAATTATAAGTTGATTTCTGCTTTAGTTGGATTAAAGTATACAGATTACAACATTTTTTGTGAGATGGTAATATGATCATTGGTGTTGATGCTGGTGGTACTAATACAGATGGAGTTTTAATATCAAATTCCAAGATAATAGATAAGACTAAGGTTCCTAGTACGCCTAACAATATTGAGGGGATAAAAAAGGTTCTAAAAAATTTAACTCAAAATCAAACCACAAAATCTATTAAAAGGATTGTTATTGGAACTACTTTAATCCTTAACTCAGTAGTAGAAGATAAAATGGGAGAATGCGGTTCCTTAATAATCCCCGGACCTGGTCTAAGTACTGAAATCGCTAAAAAAACCGAATACAATGAGATTGTAAATGGTTACATCGATCATAGAGGTAGAAAAGTTGAAAAACTAGATACTGATAAAATAAAAGAATTTAAAGATCGGTATGGGGATCAAGTTGATTCTTTTGCTGTGGCCGGTAAGTTTTCTACTAGAAATCCTGAGTTAGAAAAAAAGGCGGCGAGCATTTTAGATGATAAGCCTGTGTCTATCGGTAGTGAGATTGCTAGTGATCTTGGTTTCCCGATAAGAACATCAACCACTATTCTTAATGCGAAAAGTCTTCCGATTTTTAGAGGATTTACTCAGAACATAGACCAGGTTTTATCTAACTTAGGTATTAATGCGCCGATTTATTATATTAAATCAGACGGTGCGATGATCGATCAAAGTACAGCACCCAAAATTCCTTCCATGACTATTAAGTCCGGTCCAGCTGTTAGTACTCTTGGACTTTTTGCTTTAACTGGTGTGAGTAATGCACTAGCTATAGATATTGGAGGAACTACAACCGATCTAGGTATTATATCTGATGGAAATTTAAGAAGAGAGGAAAAACTTAGTATTAAGGATTACGATACTTTTTTCTCATCAATTGAATCCGTTGATATCCCTTTAGGCGGAGATTCTTTAGTAAAGATTCAATCTGGAGAAATTAAAATCAAAAAAAGCAGAGAAGGCCGATCCGCAGCTTTTGGAGGAGATCAGCCAACTTTGACTGATGCACTTCATGTTTTAGACGAGTTTAATGAGGGGAATAAAGAAAGATCCTTAGAAGTAATAACTAAACTTTCCACAGAGATTAATATCGATCCTATTGACTTATCAAGGAAAATAGTTAGTAAGTTTAGTTCTGAAATCTCTAAAATAACTAGAAATTTTATTGAAAACCATGAAAGTTTACATAATCAGGAAAAAATTACGTTTATAGGTGGAGGGGTGCTTTCGAGGTATATGGTGCCTAGAATTTCTAAGAAATTAAATCAAGATTATATCATTCCTGAATGCTCTGAAGTTGCTGGAGCTATTGGATCTGCAGTTTCTAAGGTTTCTATTAAAACTGGAATACATATTGATACCGCTCAAGGGAAAATGACTGTTAATGGAGAACGAAAAAAAGCGAAAAAGGGAAAAAAATATGATGAAGAAGAATTATTTAATTTAGCGAAGAATGAAACCATTAAAGTTTCTAAAAATTCTGGATTACGAACTGAAAAAGAAGAGGTACAGATTAAGCATATGAGATACTTTAATGTTGTGGACCATCGAAAAGTTCAAGGTCAAATATGCGACGTTGAAGCTCAAATAAATCCAGGAATCACAAACGAAGTAGACTTAAATAAACTAAGAGGTTGATAATATGGTAATAAAAGATTTCTCAGTAGATAGAAAACCTAATACTGGTCTTGTTTATCATGAGAATTATTTACTTCATGAACATTCCCCCACCCATCCAGAAAGACGAGAAAGGCTAATGTACACCATGGATCAGCTAGAAGAAGAAGGAATCTTTGATCTTTCCCAAATAGAAACCTACAAACCAGAGAAAGCTTCAGAGAAAGAACTGCTTAGAGTTCATACAGAATCATACCTAAGAGAACTAGAGAATATGTCTAGAAAGAAAAGTGGTACAGCCATAGATGATGAAGGAGAGACAATCATCCAAGATATAACTTATGAACAGTCAAAACTAGCTGTTGGAGGTGCAATATTAGGTGGAGACCTAGTATTGAATGATGATGTAGATCACT
>CAYTEI010000028.1:0-17256 GCA_964436705.1 uncultured Thermococci archaeon | reverse complement strand
TTTCAATAATGTCCTCCTTTATTTTACTTCCTTTTTCTCTATCGTATACTTGATAATTAAGGTTCTCTTTATCCAGTATATCTTTAAAGTCTTCTTCATACTTAATATCTAGAATTGATCGAGTTTCCGGGCTTGCTTTTAGTACTGGGAGGATTATACTTGATAGATGATCACTTGCTCCAAATTCTGCTTTCGAATGTACTATGGCCCGATCCTTTACCTTGGTTATACGTCCTGGTATTGCCGCTATTTGACTTTTTTTCGATGCCTTAGGCAAGGCGTAAGCTATATTAGATCTGACTTCAGGTATTAATTCAGTAAAGTTTGAATCCTTGTTCATTAGTTCTATTACTCTATTTAGAGAATTCAGTATTTTAGATCTTTTTTCCGATGTTTCTTGATTTCTTAGATCCATACAAACACGGCATTCAGATAAATCATGGTATTCCTTATGTACCGAGCAAATAGTTCCATCTTCTCTCCATTCCAGACAATTTTTGCAAAGATCAGTTATTAATTCTTCTTCTGGATAATCATTCGATATCTTATCACTTAATAATTTTGATAGAGATTCTAAATTTAGTTCTTCGCTTTCAACAGGTTCTTTTAAATATTTACTTACCATAGCTTGCGTTATACCTAGAATATCGGCTATTTGATTTTGCGTATATCCTTTTTCAGATAAATTCTTGCTTATTCTTTTTCTTAATATTGGTATAAATTTATTCACCATCAGTAGACACGGTGGTTTCATCTTTTTCATCTCCGGGAAAGTTAGGTCGAGTTATAAATATTTATAACTCATTTATGGTTACGGTTGATCTTTGAACTAAACCCTTTTAATATATATTTTTCAAAATTAACAATACTTAATCATAAAAATTTGTCTAAACCCATATGAAGTAAATATCCGGAAAAAGCTGCTAAAATAGGAAAAAATAAGCCTTCTATAAAGCTTAAAATGTAAACAAAGATTCCGACTATAACCGAGTAAAGAAAACCGGATACAAGTGAATGTGTTAGACCTCTATGACTTGGTTTAACCTTCAAAAAAACTTCTCCTGACACTAAACCTATCAAAACTGAAACAAACCAAAATATTGGGGTTCTAAATTTAGAAAATTCTCCAGTTAACATTTTACCGACAAAACCCGATTTGTTAAGGATAAGAAAGGTTATACCTGTCATTAGACCCATTAAAAATATTCTAGTAAATTTATTGATTAAAGAATCCTTATGATCTATATCTGGTAGATCAGTCCCGAGAACGAAAAAAGCAAAACCTATAAGATAAACCTGTGAACTGTTTACAACATTAAATCCGATATCATTAAGAAGAGGAAATAAGAATTGCCATCCCAATACCAAGATCGGGAAGGCAAAAAAACCAGATTTAATATGGGTCCAGAAATTCGGCATTTTATCTAGCTCTTGATCAAGTCTCTTATTGTTCCTGGTACTACGTATTGTCCTTTCTGTTTTTTCAGGAAGCCCATTCTTCTTAGTTCTTCCAGTCTTTCGTATTCGTTTACTGATCTTGTTTTAAGTTTTTTAGCTACTTCTATGTAGCTTACTGGTCCTCCGTTGAATTCTTCCATTATTGTTTTTATATCGGTTTTAAGGTCGGGTGGTATTCTGTTCATGTATTCTTCAATGCTTTTTGGTTCTTCTAGTATCTTGGAGATGTTTTCTGAGTTTATTTCTTCTAGATCCTTTCTTGCTCCTTCCATAAGTACTAAGTGGAGTAGTCTTAGTATGGTTCTTGGGTTTCCGTTAGCTGTGTCATGTATATAATCTATTGATTCTTGTGTGAATGGGTATAATGTTTGACTTCTTGTCCTTGTTCTTTTCCCTTTTAATCTTTTCTTAACCATTTCTTGTGCTTCTTCTTTTTCCATTGTCCCTAGACTAACTTCGTAATGTAATCTAGCGAAGAAGGCTGAAAATAATGATTTATAAATATCATAAGCTGTGGGAGTGCAAGCGATAGCAAATATAGTTCCTTCAGGTAAGTCACTTATAAAGTGCCTGATGAATTCAAAGAAGAGCATCTTGCTTTCTTGGTCAGCATTTTCGAAGTTTTCAAACTCGTCAAGTATTATGGCCGCGTGATCATAGTCTTCGAATTTTTTCCTTAATAATTCGGCGAGCTTCTTTGATCTATAGTTGTCTTTATCGGATAAATATTGTTCTAAAGGATCTTCTCTTCCTAGCTTTCGCCAAAATTTTTCTATCAGAAGACTAAGACCTTCTTTTTCCTCTTGAAACTCTTTAAAAACATCTTTAGTTAGTTTAATGGGGTTAGTTGTATCAACTCTAATAAAAATCGTCTTACCATTTTTTCTCTCTACCTCATTCGATATCATTTTAAGTCTTTGAGTTTTACCAGCCCCTAACGGACCAGTTAAGGAAATAGCCGACGAAGAACCACCCTCAACAACATCATTTAGTATATTCCTAAGCATTGAATCTGCATCCTGCCTCACGTGAATATCGCCGAAGTCGTTAATTCCCTCACTTGCCAGTTTTGAAAAAGGATTGCTAATTAATCCGTACTTATCATAAGAAGTTCCCTTGTATATGTCTGCCATTAGTTCCCCTATCTTAGGCAGAAGATAAACAATATAAATCTTACGATTTTATAGGGGTTCTTTTCATCATATTATGATCATTCCAAGTTCAGACGATCATCATTAAGAAATAGCCAATAAGTAAGATACCGATAAGTTAAAGCTCTAATCCTAAAATTAAAAGATATTTAAAGTCTTTATTTTCGTCTTTTCGTGTGAAAACTATGATATTTAACCCTAAAATAATAATTAATATCGTAAGGGTTATTATTCCAATCAAAATGCTACCATATTGATTCTTTTTTTACTATTTTTTCTTTTTTACGATTCCTTCTTTAACCTATTTTGAGTTTTGATTCTATTTAAAATTCTCTATCTCTGAGTAAGTATACGATTTTAAAACCTATCCTATACATAATTTACAAATAAAATACGCATAATTTACTCATATGACCAAATATCATCGAAATAATTTAGAATGATCAAAAGATATTTTTAATGTAACCCCCTATTGATATCAATGAAATTCTGTCCCTGAAAAAGAAAACAAGGAAGGTCAACCAATTATGAGCTCAAATGAGTATCAATGGACAATATCCTCAAAAAACCGTATAAAAATACTATTAGCCCTAAAAGAAAGGAAAATAACTCCAACCACAGTATCAAAAGAAACAAACATTAGAATTAATAACACCAGTAAATATCTAAAACAACTACGAAATAGAGATCTAATAAAATGTCTTTTCCCAGAAGCGAAGAAAGGTAGACTATATAAACTAACAGAAAAAGGCGAAAAGGTAGCAAAAAAGCTGAAAAAAGAAAATTTACACAATAAAATGGAAAAAAATAATCATATTTGCCAAATATACGATGATAATAATGGAAAAGACCAGAAATTGCCAAAAATAATAAACAACTACATTGCCGATGATTATAAGCTTATTTACTTAACCAACGAAAATGGAGAAAACAAATTAACAAAAAACGAAATAGAAAATGGAGGCCCCAGAGAATTACTAAAAACAAAACGAATGGAATTCAAAAATAGCGTTCCTAAAGTAGAAGAAGAAACCAAAAAGATTCTAAATCTTCTAAACAGAGAAGAGAAAAAAGCGCTAGAGAATGGATACTCCGGACTAAAAGCTATAATTGATATGAAACCAATAAAAAATCATTTTAATTACAATGAAATTCTTAAATACGAGGAAAACCTTGATAATTTCATTATAGGTTCCAATATAGGTACTATTTGCCAATATAGTAAAGAAGATTACAATTTTGAAGAGATATTGAATATTATTAGTAAGCATCCTAACTTCTTAATTAATGGATCTGGTGAGATAAAATCTAAAAATCAATTTTTTTCAGAGAACTGAAATCTATTGTGATTTAAAAAGAGGTTAATATATTACTATTTTTGGATTACTGGTATTTGTTTTTATGTTGTTCACTATTTTCCGGGGATCAAACCTAGCCCTTATCTTATTATATTTTTTATAGGTGTTTTTTGTATTAAAGTGCTTTATTATTTTTATATTTTTAGATAATCTTATTCTATATGTTTTTTTACATCTTGATAGCTTGAACTCATTATTAAAGGTTTTAATGTTATTATATTTTTGAAAACGTTTACAAGATTTATTAGATTCCTTTAAATCCATTTTTTGAATGGAATTGATTAGATCAGAAACGTATTTATAGATGAGAGTTATGAACTTTATAGTGATAAATCAACTACTAAGGTGATCTTTTTGGCGGAGTATGCAATTAAAACTAACCAACTTAAAAAGAATTTTGGAGATTTAAACGCTGTCAATGGTATCGATCTGGAAGTTGAAAAGGGGAAATTCTTCGGATACCTTGGTCCTAACGGAGCTGGTAAGACCACTAGTATGAGGATGATGACTGGTAGATTAAGACCTAGTTCTGGTTCAGCACGAATTGTTGGATATGATGTTGTAGATGAGACTTTAGAAGTTAAAAAGAGGATAGGGGTTTTGGAAGATGAGCCTCGTCTTTATGATAGGCTTACTGCTTATGAGTATCTTGAATTTGTTGGAGATATCTATAATATAAGTGAGGTTGATGAGAAGATTTTGGATTTTCTTGATTTGGTTGATTTGGTTGATAAGAAGGATTCTTTGATTGTTGATCTTTCTCATGGGCAGAAGAAGAAGATTGGTTTGGCTGGTGAAATGCTTCATGAGCCGGAGGTATTTTTTCTTGATGAGCCTTTTGCTGGTATAGATCCTGTTAGTACGCGTGCTATTAAGGATGCTCTTATTGAGTTAACTGATATGGGGGTTACGATCTTTTTGAGTACTCATATTTTGGAGGTGGCTGAGAAGCTCTGTGAGGAGGTTGCTATCATAGAGGACGGTGATGTTGTTGAGAGAGGGGATTTTAATCGTCTTAGGAAGAAGGCAGAGCTGGATGAGCATTCTACTTTGGAGGATGTTTTTCTTAAGCTGGTTCAGGAAGCTGAGGAGGTTGAAATATGAGTTCTAGAAGTTTGTTTAGGTTTTCTAGTTTTGGGAAATTTTTTAAAGCTTATTATCGTGCTTATAAGAACAAGGTTATGGGTGATACGAAGGAGTTACTTGGTTTTGTTGGTTCTGTTCTTCTTTTGTTGGTTTCGTTGGGGTTTTGTTATCTTGGTTTTAGTCTTTTAACTGGTTCTACGTATATTCCTTTTCTTGGTGAGGTTTCTTTGCCGGAGATTCCTTCTAGAATTTTGGATGGTGTTTTATTTAGTTTGTTTTCTTCTATGTATTTTTTCTTTGTTTTTATGCCTATTACTGGTTTTGTTAAGAAGGGTGAGGATCCTTCATTTCTTTTGAAGTTTCCTGTTTCTTATTTGGAGGCTTTTAGTATTGAGTCTTTGAGGTCATTGGTGAGTCTTTGGAAATTTGCTGTTTTCATAGTTCCAGGTGTTACATTTTTGTTGTATCTGTCTGGTAATGTTTTGGTTTTTTTGGTTGCTTTACTGGGTTATTTTATGTTTTTGCTTCATCTTAGTGGTCTTGGTTTTATTGTGCTTAGTTTTCTTCAGGGTTTTCTTCAGGATCGTAGGTTTAGGGATATTGCTGGGGGTATTGTTGGGTTGAGTGGTGTGATGATCTATTTAGTTTTCTTTATTCTTCCTAGGGTTGTGCCGGTTAGGGAGGTTATTGAGTTGGGTTATTCGAGTCGGTTGTTGCTTCCTAGTGGTTGGTTGATTGAGGTTGCGAGTGGTGATCTTGTTTGGGTATTGCCTTTGGGTTTTGTGTTTTTGTTTACGTTCTTTTTGGGTTCTAGGTTTTTTGAGTATTCTTATTATTTATCTAGTGAAGGTGGGGGGAGTAGTAAGGAGGTTCGTAATTTTAAGATTTCGATTCCTGTGGGTAAGTCTGTTAATACGATTTTGACGAAGAATTTTAAGTATCTTTTTAGGGATCCGGTTCTTAAGAAGAGTTTTTTGTCTTTGGCTATTTTTCCGATTATTTTTGGTTTTCAGGCTTTGGAGGGTGGTGAGTTTGGTGGGTCGATGTATTTGGCTGTGATGTTGGGGTCTTTTTTTTCTTTGCTTTTTGTTAATTATCTTGGTTATGAGAGGGAGGGTGTTTTTAAGTTGTTTAGTTCTCCTGTTGATAGGAAAAGTATTATTCTTGGTTGGAATATGTTGATTGGGTTTCTTGCGGTTGTTTATTTTGTTGGTGTTTTTGTTGTTTTTAGTGTTTTGTTTGGGATGGGGTTTTTTGAGCCGGTTTTGGTTTCTTTGTCTGTGTTTCTTGTTACTATTTCGGTGGCTAATGTTATTGCGGTGAAGTTTGCTCAGAAGATGCCTGTGGATAGTTTTTCTTCGGATAGGAGTAATTCTTTTATGGGTATGATTTTGTTTGGTGTGGTTTCTTTGGTTCTTTTGATTCCGGTTTTTATTTTTCTTTTTGGTGGTTATTTCTTTGTTCCGGAGGTTCCTATTTTTGTGCCTGTTGTTTATGGGGTTGTTGTTTATATTGGGGGTTTAGGTTTTTCTGAGGTTTTTTTGGAGAGGTATGAGATTGAGATCCTTGAGGAGTTTAATTAATAGTTGTAAGTATTTTTTTTCTAGTGTCTTTTTGGGTTGTTTGGTTTTTTTGGTTTGGTGAGTTTCTTTCTATGAAAAAAAGAGTAGAGAATTGGGATTAGTTGGTTATTTTGAATTCTTTGGTTTGGTTTTTTAGGGATATTGCGAAGGTTCCTGTTTTGTCTTCTTTGTTTTTGTACCAGTTCTTTGAGTTCTTGGGGTTCCATGTCCATGTTTTGGTTTGTCCTGGTTCTAGTTCCCATATCTGCATTGTTGCCATGTGTTGTTCTACTTGTTTCCATTCTCCGTTGGTTTTCTTTTTTATGGTCCATGGGGCTCCGTTTTTGAATTCTATTGGTTCTTTTCCTGTGTTTTTTACTGTGAACTCTATGTTTTTTGGGTATTGGTATTCTTGTTGGCTGGGTTCTATTTTTAGGTTGGTTTGGTTTTGTTGGCTTGTATTTGCGTATACGGTTACTCCTGTGACTAGGATTGCTAGGATCCCTATTAGGGCTGCGACTTTCTTTATATTCTTACTCATTTTAACACCTATACTTTACTTTATTTATAAGTATACTAGGTTTTTGGTTTTGTTAGGGAAAAACCTAACTGTTAGGTGAAAAACTAACAAAGAAAATGATGGAGATGGGTACTGAGGTTGGTTTTTGTGGTTTCATAGGTAGTTATTTGTTTTTATTGGTCTTCTTATTCAATTTGTTTTATTAGAGGTTTTGAGTTGGGTTTTTATGTTTTTGTTTGGGTTGTTTTTGTTTTAGGTTACTTCGAAGGTTCTTGTTAGTTCGAGTTCTTTGTTACCAATGTCGTCGGAGAGTCTTATTTTTAGTTGGTATTCTCCTTTTGTCCATCCTTCATTGGGTATTGATAGTTTGGTTTGGAACCATATTATTTCTACGCCGTCTATTGTTCCGTCGTAGGCTTTGTAGTTGTCGTATCGTGGGTCTGGTTCTGCGTTTGGTTTGGTGAGGGTTATGAACATTCTGTATTTGCCTTGGTTGTTCTGGTCTAGTTGGAAGCTTCCTACTTCTAGGTAGAATTCGATTGTTTCGTCTGTATCGTATGTTTCTGTTTTTTGGTTGTAGTCTTGGTAGTCTCTGATCTCGGTGGTGAATGCGAAGTCTCTTAGGCTTAGTTGTTTTTCGGGGTAGGTAACTTCTCCGGTTTGTAGACCTACTTTTTCCATGGCTTCTTCTATGTTCCCTACTTCTTCTACGGTTATCCCGCTTATATCTACGTATTGGTCTTCTGGTACTAGGATTTTGTTTGCTCCGTAGTCTTTTGCAGCTTTTACTTTAGATTCTATTCCTCCTACTTTCCCTATTTCGCCATCTGGTTCTATTGTGCCTGTGATTAGGATTTCGTTGGTTAGGGTTTTTTCTCTTGCTGCAGAGATTATTGTTAGGGTTTGGGCGGCTCCGGCACTTGGTCCTTGTATATTTGAGGATTCATCATCTGGGTCTAGGTTTAGGTTTACGTCATAATTGTTTTTTAGGTCTTTTTGGGTGTTGAGGTTGGCTATGTTTCTTGCGGTTTGGGCTGATTCTATTGTTTTTTCGTTGTATATTGTGTCGCCGATTTCTATTTTTAGGGATCCGTCTCCTGGGTGGATTGATGTTTCGATATCGTTTACGAATCCTTGATCTCCGCTTATTAGTAGGGCTTGGTATTTTGAGGTTATTGGGTTTAATTCGGTTTTTAGTTCTTCGTATTGTGTGTTTAGGTTTTTGTAGTCTGTTTGTAGTTCTTGTTTTTCGGTTTTTAGTGTTTCATGGTCTTGGGATAGTTCTTCGTAGTTCTGGGTGAGGTTTTGGTGATCAGCTTCTAGTTCACTTATTTCTCTTTGGAGGTGTTCGTAGTCATTGGTTAGGTTTTGGTATTTGGTTTCTAGTTCTTGTTTTTCATTCTGGAGGGTTTTGTGGTCTTCTTGGAGTTCTTGTTTTTCGGTTTGTAGTTTATTTATTTTTTGTGCTTGTTCTTGGGTTTGTAGGTGTTTTTGCGCTGAGAATCCTGTGAGCGCGATTGTGGTTATGAGTAGTAGGGTTATTGCTATTTTTGATGATCCCTTCAATTTGGAACCTCTTTTTGGGTTTTGTTTGGGATTTTATTAGTTTTGGGTTATATCAGTTTTTTAGTGGTTTTACGGGTTTTTAAAGGGGTTTTTTGTTTTTCAGGTTTTTTGGTAGGTTTTTAGTTTGGTTTCTTTGGTTTTTTCTAGGTATTTATGGATCCGGTTTTCGTTCCAGTTCAGAGGTGAGAGAATGCTTTTCGCGGCTTTAATTAGTCTTTTTTTGTAGAAATCTTTGTCGTATTCGTTGATTTCTTCGTAGTGTATTTTTATTCTTTTTCTTCCTTCTTTTTGGTTGTTTGTTACTACGTACCGTATTTCTTCTCCTGGTTCTACGTTGAATGATTGTTTCTCCGTTCTTTTAAGGGCTGACCAGTTGAGGTTTCTCTGCTTGTATTGGTCAGGTTCTTTGGTTACGGTCTTCTTTATCAGGAGTTTTTCTGGGTCTACGTCTCCTCTTTCTAATTCTTTTAGTTGTTTTTTTAGGAGCTGTAGCACTGGTTCCGGCGCTTTTTCCTTGTCAAATCTTTTTAACATTTCTTTTTGTTTTTGTTTTATGTGCTGGGGAGTGCTTTTCTGCCTTAACTCGATTCCCCTTACCTTGTAGTCTCCATCTTTCTTTTTTCCGAAGTATCTTGTTAGGGCTCCGGCTCTAGATTCTCTCCTGGAACAGAAGGCTAACCACTCATACCTATTCTCATACTCTAAATCTATTCCTACTTGATTGGATATTTCTTGGCAGATCTTCTGCATCTCTTTTGTTTCTTGTTGTGGTTGGACCCATATGCTGTCTATTATTCCGTGTAGGATTCTCCATCCTTTTTGTTCGAAGGTTTTCTTGGCTTGGAGCATTATGCGTTTATTGATTCATGGCACTCGATCCTACCGAACTTTGCATTAGAAAAACCCTGATAACCGAAACAAGCAACAAGAATCCATTTAAGAGCCTTAGACCTGGTTTTTAGCACTTTTCTTTTTTCTTTGCTTTTTGTTTCCTCTATCTCTTTCTTTATATCTTTTCTATCTCTTATTAGAGGTTTCAGTACCTGTGGAAGGTAACCCTCCTCTCGGCAGATGCTGTATTGTAGATCTGGTACTTCTTCGTTGTCATGGCAGCTGCATCTTACAGTTTCTGGCGATATATTGTGCTCACAGATTATATTAGGATAAAGACTGGAAAAATCCGCCTCAAATACATCCTCATGCACTCCAACCCTGGGCGAGAAGATAAAACCGCCTCTATCGGCTTTATGAAGTTTATCCATTGTCTTAAACATTTCCGGTCTCCAGGATTTCCACGGGACAAGTACTCCCTCCTGAAGGGCTTTCCTTATCTGGATAGCGGTAAGTATATTACCTATTGATCCCCAGGCAAGTTCCTGAACAGGTTTCCATGACCGCTCTACAAGGTCAAGCAAGCCTCCTAGATTAGTTTCATGATAAAAGAAAGAGTTTGATTCATCTATTATAACTCGTCCAAGAACATTATACCGGGCATTCGAATGACCAACATTCCCATAACTTGTGTACGTATTCTTACCTGCCAGCTTCTGATACCCGCCAATCCTTCCCAGTTCTAGATCTAGGTTGTGTTGGTTTGCCTTTTTGTGTAGTAGGGGGATGAGTTCTGAGCTGCTTAGTATTAGTATATCAGGGTCTTTTTGTTGTAGTTGATGGTTTAGTTGTATGATGTTTTCTTTTTCTGTTTTTTTATGTGTTTTATTGTTTATTTTTATTTTTGTTAGTTCTTGGTGGTTTAGTTCTTTTTCTGGTGTTTGGATCTTGGTTTTGGTTAGTTCTTCGTTTGGGGTTGGTTTGGTGTTGGTTTCGAGGCAGTATCGGAATTGTCTGGAGAAGTCTATGTTGAAGAATTCGTATTTCTTTTCAGGGTATCTGTTTCTTAGGTTTGTTGCTATTCTCTGCACTGCACTTAAATTGTTTACTTGTGCTTTTAGGACTGTTTCTGGTTGGTTTCTCCATTTGGTTCTCCATTCTTCTTTTCCTATGTTCTTTATTTGTTTCTCGTTGTGTAGGGTTTGTTTGATTGGTTTGAAGTTGTTGCAATTAGTTTTTACGTAGAAGGCGGGGTTGTATTCGGGGTTGGTTCTGTATTTGGGTTCGTCGTTTTCTTTGTACCATTCCAGGGTTTTTCCTTTGATGTGGTCTATTTTGTAGGTCATGTCCGATCCTCGGGGATTGATTCAGAGATTTTTCATTTATTAATAGTTTTTATTTGTTTTTGAGGTTTTTCTTGGGTTTTTATGTGTTTTTTGTTGTTTTGGTGGTTTTTCTTTGTTTTTTTGGTGTATTTGTTTTAGTAGGTGTGTCCAGAAGTCGATCGTTGTTTGGATGTATCCATTTGCTGGATAGAAATAGGTGTTGTAGTTGTCCGTGCTGAACTTTGGCCCCATCCTAGTCCGTTCATACCGAATTATTCTGTGGCTGATCTTTTGGTATAGTTGTTCGGTTTGTTGGGTGGTGTCTTTGTGGAGGGATAGTAGTATTGGTACGTTGTATTTGTTGGTGAGTTCTTGGAGGGTGTTGATTTCTTGTTTGATCATTCTTTTTTTGGGTCCGGTTTTTTGGTCTCTGTAGTGCCAGTTGGTTTCTGGTATTGTTATTAGTGCGTCTCCGTAGTTGATCTTTTGTCTTAGTTTTTGGATGAGGGTGTAGTGTTGGTGGGGTGTGAATGCTCTTGCTACTTTTATTCTTTTTAGGATGTCTGGGTCTGGGATTATTTTATTCATGGTTGTTGTGGAGGCTCTTTCTTTTGAGTCTATCCAGTATCCTGGTCTTTTGTCTTTCATCATGTGCCTGATGGCTAGGGATTGTATTCCTAGGTTTTCTTGGGTTTTTTTAGTTAATAAGTTGATTCCTGGGTCTAGTTGGGGTAATCTTTTTTTAGTGTTTATTTTTCTTCTCTTCATAGATAATATTAGGTTTTATTACCTTAATAAGGGATGTGGAGTTTTTTCCGAAACTTCCGGGAACCAACCATGATACTTAAAAGGCTCATGAAAAAATAATGGAAGGGAATAAACATGACTGAAAAACCATTAGACCTAATTCACGATTCATTAGACAAAGACGTCTTAGTAAAACTGAAGAGTAAAGAAGACTTCCGAGGAACCCTCAGCGGATACGACACACACCTAAACCTAGTACTGAAAGACGCGCAAAAAATCATCAACGGAGAAATACAGGAAAACTACGACAAATTCATCATAAGAGGGGACAACATACTCTTCGTATCACCGGCAGAAGAATAAATTAGTAAGTACGGGACTTAAAAAGAATTAGAAGTTCTTTATGCTAATTTCTATTTGTTTCTATGTTTTCTTTAGTTCTATCCTGATCTTTGATCCTCCTAGATCAGAATCCTCCACCACCAAAGACCCGCCAAATTTCTGAATCATCTTAGAACCTAACAGATAGATAGGACCACCATAATCCGAAGTATTACCAGAATAAGATCCCTCAGATACATTCTCCTTTAAATCAGAAGGTAAAGACCTGCCATCATCCTCTATACCAACTATCACTTCTTTCTCTGTTTCATCAGCACTAAGAATTATCTTCTCAGTACCTGATCGACGAATAATACTCTTCAAAATAGCTGGAAAAACCTCCTTTAACGCATAAGATCCCTGAACATTAACACTACCTAACTGAGATATGTCAGATCGTATTTCAACACTGTTCTCCTCCGAAAAATCTTCCACATCTTTAACTGATCCTTCCAGAACCTTTCCAATATCGATCACACCTATCTCATGATCATCTAATCTCCTTATAGAATCAGCAAGCTCCAAAATCTCTGAAACCCTAAAATTATTATCAATAGCCTTCTCTAAGAATTCAACTTCATCTTCCCCCATACCATCAGGATCTATCAATTCTAAATAACCAGTAGAAGTGCTAATCTTATTCCTCACATCCTGAGTTAAGATATTCGTCAAAAACCTTTCCCTCCTCGCCACCTCCCTCCTCTTAGGAAAAGTCCTCAAATACAGATGAACAACAGAACCAACAAAAAAGATCGCACCTAATAAAAAAGCAATATCCTGAATAAAATGACCATAACCAAGCAAATATACTCCGTAATACTCAATCAATATATCAATTAAGGTGTAAACAGAAACAGACAACACTATAGCCAAAGTAAGAAGAATATAACTAACCCGATAATCCTCCTCAACAGAAGAAAAAACCCAAATCGCACCTAAAACCCCAACAACAGTAATAAAAAACGCAACCACATGCAAAACCATCGCCAGCAAAAATAAAACCTCCAAAACACCTAAAAAACATTAAACATAAATCGATCTTCCGTCAAAAACACGTTAAACCGGATCCCACATCTAACGATCAATTAACCCAACACAACATAAAAAGATTTCCATATACCAAAAAACATCTAACAATTCATAGAAAAAACCAACCCCATAACAACAAGATTTTGAAACAACCCTACACATCTCTAAACCCAACGGAGCCCCAACAAATAAAGGAACCCCCTCCCTCTTTAAAGGATAAAACCTATATTATGAATAATCTATTGTTAAATGATACAAGGAACTGAGGTAAAAACATGGAAATAAGCACAATACTTGCACTACTCGCCTCATTATTCTACGGATCACAAGTAATAACCGTAGAATACGGACTAGAAAAATTCAAAAACACAAAAGCAAGTTCACCATCATTCCTAGCCGCACTAATAAGCATAATCGTAAGCGCAGCACTATTCTGGATAATACTCATCACAAGAGGAACCAACCTACAAGGAATAAAACTCATCAATCTATTCCCATTCATAATAGCAGGCTTCCTAAACCCCGCCATCTTCCGACTACTATACTTCAAAGGGATCGACAAAGTAGGCGCCGGACTAAGCGCCTCAATCGTAGCAGCAAACCCCGCAATAGCCGCAATAATCGCAATCCCACTACTCGGAGAAAACCCAACCAAATACACACTAACAGGCATGATACTAATCATCACAGGAGGAGCCATAATACAACTACTAAGAAACACAGAAAACGAAAACGTAGAAGACATAATCCTAAAGAGACTAAAAAACACCAAGAAAAAAGACCTACTCTACCCAATAGGAGCAACCTCCTTCCTAGGCAGCTCATACGTAATCGTCAAATACGGACTCAACACCATACCAAACCCAATAATAGCCACCACAACAGCCCAAACCACAGCACTAATAGTATTCATCATCATAATGACCTTCTCAACCAACCTAAGACCAAAAGAACTCAAATTCAACACATCCACACTAGCATTCATCCTAGCAGGAGTCTTCGTAGCACTAGGATGGATATCAAGCTTCACAGCACTAGAAACAGGGATCTCCGTCAAAGTAATACCACTAGCAAACATATTCCCCCTATTCGTAGTAATAGCCTCATACGGCATAGCAAAAGAATACCCAAGATCCCCAAAGATCATCCTAGCAATACTATCCATAATAATAGGATCAATACTAATACAGATCACATAAAGAGAAACAGTCTATTCAGTTAAGAAATAGGGAAAAAGGGAAAGACTGGATCAATCTTCACTTCTTGGGACTATCTTGTTAAGTATTATCGCAAGAAGCCCACCAGATATAAGACCTGATCCAAAGAATATTCTTGCTGTTTGTGGTAGGTATTGTAGTGCGTCTGGAGTGGTTTCTACTCCTATTCCCATTGCTATTGCTACTGATATTATTACAGTGTTTCTTCTGTTTAGTTTGGTGTCTTGATGTATTATTCTTAGACCACTTCCGAATATCATACCGAACATAACTACTGCTCCTCCTCCAAGTACTGGGTTTGGCATTGCTGCCACGACTGCACCTACTTTTGGTATTAATCCCATTGCTAGTAAGAAAACTCCACCTATTGCTGCTACGTGTCTACTAGCTACTCCTGTAAAGTTTACAACTCCAACATTCTGTGAGTAGGACGTGTTCGGGAATGCGTTAAAGATCGATGCGAATGCACTTCCAACACCATCAGCAAGTAGTCCTCCTCTAATTTCTTCAGTTGTTGCTTCTCTATTCACAGCTGCCGTCGTACCAGAAACATCACCAATCGTCTCAATCAAAACAATAATGTAAACGAACGACAGTATGAATATTGCGGATGGTTCAAATTCAAGCCCGTACTTCAATGGAGTTGGTATCGCAAACCATCCTGCTTGTGCTACCTGACTAAAGTCAGCAAGTCCTAACGGAATCGATATTATATATCCAGCAACTATTCCTAGAAGTACACTTGAAATTCTAAGGAATCCACCCGCAAATAGGTTGAGAGCTAATGTAACTAGTAGTACGAATGCGGCAACTCCAAGATTGATCAATGCTCCATAGTTTGATGCTCCGGCTCCTCCAGCTGAATAGTCCATTGCGACTGGAACTAAGCTTAAACCTATAAGCATTACTACCGTTCCCGTTACTAGTGGTGGGAAGAAACTTCTGATCTTGTCAATGAACTGAGCTAGTACTATTTCCACTGCTGAAGCTACTAGGGCTGATCCGAATACTACGGCCATTCCGAATTGTTGTCCTATAGATATTAGTGGCCCGATGAATGTTGCACTTGTTCCCATGACTATTGGTAATTTTGCTCCTATGCCTTTGATTGGGTAGGCTTGTATTATTGTCATTATACCTGCTACGAATAATGCCATTTGAACGATGTAAGCGACTTCTCCGGTTGCCAAACCTATTCCTGAGGCAATAACTACTGGTAGCGCTGTGTTAGAAAGAAACATGGCTAGAACGTGTTGCAGTCCTAGTGGTATAGCCTTCCCCATGGGCGGTTTATCGTCAATCCCGTACTTCACCATGGTTTTCTGCTTATTTCCTACATTTTCTTCACTCATCTTAATTATCCTCCTTTTGAAAGTATTCAACCGATCTAGTTATCCATCAAATAAAAATCTTTGGCAAAAACAACGAAAAGAAATAATAAATAAAATATTAGAAGTGGAAAATAAACATAAGAAGCAGATTATATAAAAAATCTTTGTTAAAAATAAAGTTCATCAAAGACTAATAAAAAATATTACAATCTCAGTGATACAACTAAAGAATAACACTGAAACTACATAAAACAAATAAAAATGCAACAATAAAAGAAAAACTACACTAGCCCTCCATCTCTTCTAAGATCCTCTCCGCCTGATCCTGACTAATATTATCCTCATCAACCATCCTCTGGGCAACTTCATCCAACTGATCCTCATCAGCACCAGCAAGCACAGCAATATTCTCCGCATGCAACTTCATATGCCCCTCCTGAATACCAGTTGTCGCCAGAGCCTTGAGAGCGGCAAAGTTCTGAGCCAGCCCAACGGCAGCCAAAACAGCACTAAACTCCTGAGCAGTATCAACATCCAAAATCTTAAACGCCTTCTCCACCGTAGGATGCATATCAATTATACCACCAACCTTACCGACAGCCATAGGCATCTCCAAAGTACCAACAAGATTACCATCCTCATTCTTACTCCACTTCGATAGAGAACCATAACCATTCATCGCCGCATAAGCATGAGCACCAGCCTCAATAGCTCTCCAATCCTGGCCAGTAGCCTTAGCCACAGCATCAATCCCATTCATAATCCCCTTATTATGAGTAGCAGCTCTGAAAGGATCAGCCTCAGCAAACTCATAAGCATAAAGAATACCTTCAACCGCATCCTCACCTATATCATCACTATCTATCTCCATTCTCGCTCTTGCTAGTCTTCTCTTAGCCAAATTAGTAAGAATTCTCAAATAAACCTCTCCACCAGTAATATCCTCAATCATCGGCGCAAGAGTTTCAGCCATAGAGTTAACTGAGTTAGCACCCATAGCATCTCTACAATCAACAAGTAGATGAGAAACAACCATGGGGCCCCTACCAGAATCAACTACTCTTACCCTAATATCCTGAGCCCCACCACCAAACTTAGCGAGATCAGGATTCTTCTCATTCGCAATACTCAACAAATCATCCTTATTCTCAAGAATCTCCTGCCTAGCCCTATAAGGATCATCAATATCAACAGCCTGAATCTGTGCAATCATAATAGGATCAGTAACATCTGTCTGGAATCCACCGGTCTCCCTAGCAAGTTTAGCAGCGTAACTAGCGGCAGCAACAACACTAGTCTCCTCAATACTCATCGGAACTAAATAATCCTCATCATCAACCTTGAAATTCGTAGCTACAGAAAATGGAAGCTCAAAAGTGCCAATAACATTCTCAATCATCATATCTGCTTTTTCCATACCCAAACTCCCAGTTTCTTGCAGTTTCTCAAGCTCTTCACGGCTCAACTTTGTTATCTCTTCTAGTTCATCTATTCTTTCTTCCGGATCCATCTTATAAAAACCCGGAATCCTTGATGTCTCCTCATCATCCATATCAATCAACCTCCAACTAAACTAATACATATTCTATACCAAAACTTTTGGGTGTTTCGATCAACGAACTAAAACAATTCAAAAATAACACGAATAACCTAAAAAACAATCCAAGTAAAAAGAACTAGAATAGTAAGATCTA
>CAYTEI010000027.1:0-17673 GCA_964436705.1 uncultured Thermococci archaeon | reverse complement strand
TACTACATCTATTTCAGACATATTCCCACAAAATAGATCTTACATTTAAGAAATATAAAACCTTCCTTACAAACAAGATCCAAAACCAGAATATCAGAAACAAAAGAATAGGATCAAAGAATTAGAGAAATGAATTTAAAGTTTTTTATTGTTTAATCTGATTAAGAAAGCCAGAGGAATCTATTATTTCTATGGATCCGTATTCTTCTAGATTTAATAGGTGTGAGTCTCCAGAGATGATGTAATCGACTTTTCCCTCTAGCCCACATTGAATGATCTTATCATCGTCAGGATCTTCTTCAATGATTTCTAGATTTGAGCTTGGATTTACTACTTTGGATAGATGAAGAAATTTACCAACGAATAGTTCTACTTCTCTGTTATTGAATGGGATCTTATCTCTTTTCAAGACATCTTCCAATTCTTTAGCAATACTTAAGGATGTAATTGATATTACCTCATTTTCTTCTATAAGTTTCAGTACTTGATAGGGCTTACCATTGCTTATAGCGGCAGATACCAAGGTATTCGTATCCAAAACAACTCTTATATCTCTAGAGGAATTAATGTTGTTCGGCATAATTAATTTCTCCTGGATTAGTATTCATTCATTGTTTTCTTTTACTCTTTCTGGTTCTGTACATTTGAAACAATAAAAACAATCTTAATTTAACCCAGTCCCTAATAGGAAAATGAGAAAAGGATTGGTTCTCAATAATAGATTCAAGCAAGTTTGACCATTTTCCCTTAAGTGGACCAAAGGATTTTTCCAACTCTGAATTTTTACTATAAAAATAATCTTTGGAACAAAGATCATTGATCTTATCAGTGAAAAAATTGTTTTCACCTAGATAATAAGAATTAACCACATCCTTATCGGTAAAAAGTTTAAAATAGAATCGAGGCACATAATGTTGATTTTTATGCTCTGGCACAAAAACCCTTCCTTCTTAATATAGACAAAATTAAAAGGATTATTCTAGATGTTTTCATTATTTAGTCTTTCCAGGAATCTATCAGGGTCGAAGTTTGGTATGATGATCATTTCTTTAGATCCTTTTCCTTTAGTACTTGCTCTTTTCTGTTTCTCTATGATGCCGTAGACTTCAAGATCATTGAGGTGGTGGTAGAGCATATTCTTTCCTATGGTCCTGAATTTATCACTATTCTCTACAATCTCTTGGTACTTATCATAGAGCTTAGAAGTGGTTACTTGATTACTTTCTCCATGCTTCTTTGATAGGGCTGAAAGGATCACTTTTTGTTGTGCCGGTAGGGTGGTAACGAAGTCAAGGATCTTTGTTTTCTCCAGGGTCTTAACTCCTTCATATACTTGATCGATAGTTATTTCCTCTAGTTCTATATTTTCTGAAGCTATGGCGGATTCATATAATAGTTTAATGCTCATTCGTGCGTCTCCATACTCATTGGAGCTTATTTGAGCTATTTCTTCTAGTACTTCTTCACTCCATGATCCTTCTTTGAGGCCTTCTTGAGCTCTATCCTGGAGAATATCGTATAATTGATCTTGGTTATAGCTGGAGAAGGTTATTTCTCTAGCTCCCATCCTTGAGGTGATCCTGGTATCTTCTATTTGATCTTTCCAGCTAGCATCATTACTAACCATTATAGTAGTAATATCGTTTTTATCAGTTAAGCTGTAGAGTACGTCACTAAGATCGGATTTATTAGATTCTCTACCAAGATAATCAATTTCATCTAGGACTACAACTAATACAGAATTGTTTTTATCTATGTGTTCTTCAATTTCTTCAAAGTAGGCACTAGCCCCATACCCTACTGTAGGTAAGTCCTTTTCCGATATATCTCGAGCTACCTTTGAGAATACTCTAGTAGCGGTATTATGATCCTTACAATTTACATAGGATATGTCTACATCATTTTTTTGTAAGGCTTCGGATAATTCTTTTATTGAGAATTTTATTACAGCTGTTTTTCCGGTACCAGTTCGGCCATAGATCGATAAGTCTTTGGGGTTATCTCCTTTTCTTAGTGGTGAGAAGTAGTTTCCCATAAATTCTAGTTCTTTATCCCTATATCTAAGTTTTTTAGGTAAGTAATTAGTATCGAATACTTTTTCTTCTTTTAGTATTTTGTTTTCAGTACTAGGTGTTTCTTCTTCATTATAGAATCCTTTACTAAAGTTTTCAGACAAAATTACACCCTAATAAGTTATTAGTACCAAATAAAAACCCATTTTTAATGGATACAATACCATTTTTAATTGGTGGTATTTAAGTTTTTCGAAAACACACACCCCTAATTAAAAATGGTCCATGGTAGAAACAGGAACATTCCTTAGAAACACTTCAAAACCAAAAATCATTAAACAATAAATGATCCTATACTTAGAAAAATTGTAAAATATTCAATTCCTTAGATCTTCCCATGTACAAAGATAATTACCAAACTGAATTAGGTGTGTGTGAGGTAGGTCCAAGATAATCGGTATTGAACCAGTGAAAAGTATGTTAAGTTATTGTTCTAATACTTCAATTATCAGGTGGAAATCTCTTGACTAAGTATCCTAACGGAACTAATGATCCAGAAAAAAGATACAAAGAAGACTCAAAGGTACAACAAGCAGTAGAAGAACTAAGAAAATGGTTCAACCAGAAAAAAGAAGATGGATTAGCCTACACCAGACAACTAGCCGTAATACATGAAGATCAATTCTTCCACTGGATAACTTACCATGCTATTCAATACCTACACGAAGAAGGATTCTTAATGAAACATCACCGTAAATGGGGTCCTAACTTCTCTCTAGATTTCTATTACACTGACCAAACAAAGTACAGGAAAAGAAAAGAAGATCATATCTTTGAAATAATCAAGACACTCAAGGATAACAGCCAAAGCATCGGAGATAGAGGAGAAGAAGTAGTGGAAATGACCATGGGAAGAATAAGAGGAATGGACTTCATAGGAAAAGAAGTAAATACTTATGAGGGCCGAGAATGGAGTGAAACAGATGAGGATCTTGACTTCATATACGAATATAATGGAATTGGTATTGGGATTGAGGTTAAAAATAGGCTACCATATCCTGACCGATCAACAGTAGAATCCACAATAAAAATATGTGATGAACTAGGTTTGAGACCTGTCTTCATAGCTAGAATGATACCATACCCACGCCAGAAAGAATTGAATAGTAATGAGGGTTTTGCTCTTCGTTTTAAGCAACTAATACTCCCAAACCACTTGAAGGACTTACAGGAATCTTTTCAAGAATACATGGATCTAGATGTATATACGGGATTAGTGCTGCCAGGAAGATCCAAAGAAATCTTTGAAGACAATTTTCTTAAATCTATAGACTAAATAATGGTTTTTCTAGTAATGTACCCCCATATACAGTAACTTCTATCTCAATATATAATTTGTTTCCTTTCTGGTTGAGGAGAGATCTAGTGAGAATATGGATATTAGGATCTTATTAGGATTCTATTAGGATCGAGCTAAAGATCGAGTATTAATATTTTGATGTGGTTTATTCTTTGTTTGTGTTTTCCTTGACTCTTTGAGGTATTTTCCATCCTGCCATCATTAAACCAGCCTTAATGAAAAACCTAGCCAGAGGATTAATGCTAGTCACCCACTCACCAAAAGTAGCCGTATTCTCCTTCTCCTCTTGCAACTCTTGGATATGGCTTTGAAGTTCCTTGATCTGATCCTGCTTGTCTTGGACCTGTTCCTGGAGCATTTCGATCTTATCTTCTTTATCTCTAATAGCGGTTCTACGGTTCTCCTTTACTTCCTCAATATTCTCTTCCTTGGATCTAATAGTTTCTTTCAGTTGGTCTATCTGTTTTTCTTTTTCCTTGATGAGTTCGGTTTGATCTTGTTTTGGGCCTTCGAAGTAGGTTTCTATTCCTTCTCTGATTATTTGGGATTTGCTTTTGTTCGTGTTATTGGTTTCTTCTTCTATTCTTGAATTAAGATCGTCAGGGATTATAGCTGAGACAGTGGTCATATTGATCTAATAGGATCTATTAGCATCCTAATAGATAAATCTTGGCGTGGAAATGCATACCTAATAGGTTATTATTAGGATCTATTAGAGCTTGATGCATGGATATTAGGAATCTATTAGAAACTATTAGGTTGAGTCTTACCGATTCGGATTGTTTGGTTTCTGTAGTGTGGATTAATAGGATCCTAATAGAAAACTAATAACTAACTGAGAGGTATGAGGAAATAGTAATACCATCCCCAACGTCAAGGAACACAGAGAATATGAAGTACATAAGAGATCCAGTTTACCGGTTTTTGGTAGACATTCTATGCTGGGGATAAGTGGGTTTTGCATCTCTTTAATCATAAATAAGGATATGGAATGGGTTTAGTACTATTTTATTTCACGCCTTTTTCTGGGAAGTGTTTTTCATGCCATCTAGGAATCTCTTTCAGGTCCTCAATTAGATCTTCAGGTGGGGAGGATAGACATTTCAAGGGATAATGAAGCTTCTCTTTAACTTTTTCTGCGATTCGGGAAAATTCCGGATCCCAAATGTAGTAACCATAATCTAGATGGAGTCCACCTTCTTGGAATAACTTGTAACCAGTTCTACCCGGATTTCTAGAAATTAGAACAAATTGTATATCATGAAAGTCAGCTAATTCTTTCTTATCCATAATTTTCTTGAAGTTTGCATGAGGTAATTTATTTCGGACTTCTATTCCGTAGAATACGTCATCCTTGAGGGCTATAAAATCTATATCATTATTTTTCGGGAACTCCTTTCCGTTAAAGTATTGTGTACTTCCTTCTTTGGAGACTATTGTGAAACCGGCTTTTGTTAGGCTCTCTTCTATTATGTTTTGAGCATATTCCCCGACTTTACTACTTGCTTCTGAAAATTTATCATGGATAGGAATGTAATCGTTCTCGATTTGATCCTTGATATCTTTTAGTCTTAGATCCTCTCTGTAGATCCATTGAGGATGATTTCCTCTTTTCGGGTACTTGGCCGTTCTTAATTCATCTTTTTCTTGGAGCTCATTAATAGCGTGAACTGTTATGGTGTGATAGATATCGTGTTCTTCGAGAAGTAATTGAATGGATCTTCTTAGGTAGAAATCCTTTTCTTGTAATAATTCATGAATCTTGCTTACGGCTTTTTCCTTATATTCTTTCTTTTTTTCTTTGGATCGGGTTTTCGGCATAAGGACACAACGCCTATTCTTTTTGTTGAGCAATCTAATATAAGATCTTTTGATAATAATACTTGGATTGCCTCACCTCTCCTGTGGTGATCCTTCAATCGTGTGGATTGGGTTTCGTTGTGCTATGGTCTGGGTTTGGAGCTTATTTTTGATTTCTTCTTCTTAATTATGCCAATAAACCCTTATATCTAGGATCGAATAATTCTATAGGTGAACACGGATTTCAGTGCTTTATTTGAATCGTTAATTCTTATCTGTAGGTTTAGTTGTTATTTCAGAGAGGCTTCTTTTGATGTAGGGTTTAGTAATTTTATTGGATTTTTATAATTTTGAGGAGGAGAGATTTGTGTCCGAAGGAAAGAAGAAAATAACAGCTGTAGCTTTAACACCTAAACAAAAGAAATACATCAAAGATAGGGATGATATTAATTTCAGTGGATGGGTCAGAAGTAAAATCGATGAATTGATGCAGGAAAACCATTCCAAGTAAGAATTTCTGGATATAAAGAATCTAAAAAAAGTCCCAGGTGAGCCAACACCTAGGGATTTACTGAGGTTTGTTGATTATGTGTGAAAGTAAATTAAGATATGTTGAATTTTTGGGTTTGAATAGGTCAGAAAAGGAGATAAATGACCTACTAGGATATTTAAACACGAGAAAAATAGATTATAAAAAATTACTATATTTTCTTGAAATAATTAGGGATGAAGGACCGATACACTTAGGTAGGATCACCAAAGAACTAGGATACAAGGAAACAATAGATTATAAACATATAGAGTACTTAAGAAGTACTTTTCTACTGAGAACTAATGATAGGAACGGTCTGATCTTTATGGGTCTAACGTATCATGGCAAGAACTTCTTAAACACCCTAAACAGGATCATGGGGGAATCCAAATGAGTCAAGCAATACACAAAGATGTAGGAGACTTCAAAGGGGAAGCTAGGCAAAAGTTTGGAGACTACCTATATGATCGTGGTGTTGTGGATCAGGACCAGAGAGAAGCCATAGAACAGGAAAATAATTTCTTAATGGACTTAGCCATTGAACACGATCTAAATCCACTAGATGGAGACAAGTGGATGAAAAAACTATTCAAAAAAATCAGAGATACAAAGGATCAAGAATTAGAATCATTAATCAATATTATACTTGATGAGAGTGATACTCCAGTAACTAAGAAAGAGAAAGCTATTCAAGAAATAGGAGAAGCCTTTGAGAATGCAAGAGCAGAAAATAATGGGAAAAAACCAAGAACTGGTGAAATAGCTTTCATCTGCCGTAAGGAAATCCTGGAAAAATACCACATCATTAACACAAAGGACAACGAAAAACTATGGATATATGACAACGATACAGGCCTATGGAGACCAGAAGCCAAAAACTTGATCAGAGAGATACTAACAGAAGCCCTGGAAGAAGATTTCTCCACCCATATAAAAAACGAAACCATTGAACAGATAAGAGGAAGTACCACCGAAGAAAGAGAAATCTTCGGAGTGCCTGAAGACCATATAGCAGTAGAGAATGGATTATTTGATCTGGAGAACGATGAACTAAAGGAATTTAGGCCAGAACATTACACCATCCAAAAGATTCCCCAGGAATACGATCCTGAAGCTGAATGCCCCAAGATTGACGGTTTCATAAATGATGTTGTAGATACCGAGAAGAAAGTTAAAACGTTGTACGAATTCGTTGGCCATGCTATTTCTCCAAGTCACCCAATACAAAAAGCTCTTATGCTCACTGGAGAAAATGATAACGGCAAATCTGTTTTTCTTAATTTAATCAAAGACTTTCTAGGTGGCCGTAAAAATGTTTCCAGTGAATCCTTCCAAGATCTGAACGAGTACAGATTCTCTAAAGCTAATCTACATCAAAAATTCGCTAATATTAGAGGAGATTTAAGTGGCAAATCAATCAAGAGCACAGGGAACTTTAAAGAATTAACAGGCGGGGATAAATGGATAAAGGCCCATGTAAAAAATGAAAAAGGATTTGAATTTAATAACAAGGCTACGTTAATGTTTAGTGCTAATAATATACCAGGAACAAAGTATGATAAAACTGATGCTTTCTATAAACGTTGGATTATAATGAAGTTCCCGTATAGATTCGTAGAGGAGCCCGAAGGGATGAACGAGAAGAAAAGAGATCCAAACATCCTTGAGAAGATCGAAAGTAAGGAAGAATTTTCTGGATTATTGAATAAGGCAATTGAAGGACTTCAAAGACTACGTGAAAATGGTCATTTCTCTATAAATCAAAGAGCACCAGAAATTCGGGAGATATACGAAACAGCAAGCAATAAATATAAGAAATTTTATAAAGAATGCTTAAAAGAGGCTGAGGATGGATACGTAACTAGAAAACATGTTCATAAAGTGTTTGAAGAATGGTGCAGTGAGGAGAATATGCCTACTGAAAGACAGGGAGATCTTACAAAAGACCTAGATAAAGAAATACCAGAAATAAAACAGATTGATAAAAGGATCGGAGAAGTAAAACAATCTGGAGCAGATAAAGGGAATAGGAAAACAGTTGGATGTTGGAAGGGGTGCTATATCAAAGAAGAGTGGGCTAATAAGATTCCAGAAGTAGTGCCCGAAAGTCCTACACCTGAAAGTTTACAAAACAATACTAGTGATCCCTCCGATCCCTCCGATCTCAATATTGAGAGAAAAATAGTAGGATCCAATAATACTAATGAAAATCAAAACCGGACGGATCAGGCGGATCATGAAATAGAATCTCAAAAAGAAAGGATGAATAAACTCAGAGATTTGATTAGTGATGGGGTTGAGCAAGAAGAATTACTGGAGAAAGTAGAGGAAAAGAATTTGTATAGTGATCCTATTGAAACTAAGCTATTGAAGGACTTAAAGAGATTAAAGAGTAACCAGGACATTATTAACCCAAAGCCTGAGTACTATGAGGTGGTATAATCACTATATCTTCTCTTTCTTCTTCTCAGAACACCGAAAACGATCCTATTATTAACGATGAAGATCGAGGCCTTAACAGTTATAAAAAGAAGCTCTACGAATTAGTAAGCTCAGAAGAAACCATTCTAATCAAGGATGTTCGGGAAAGGATCGATCTAGATTATGAAGATCTTAACAGAATAGCCAATGATTTAAGGAGCTATGGATTGATTGAGGGAGATCAATTACTTGGAAAGAACGCCTTAACAATTAATGAGTCTAATGATTTCTTCATTACTGATCCTGATCTAAGTTTCAGTACTTTACTGAAGCTTCATAAAATAAGATCAGAGCTAAACTCTGGAGCTAAAGAGCTAGGAATGGATTGTTTTAGTGCTGATGATGTGATTAGTGAGGCCTTGGATCATTATGCCGATCTTAAAGTGATTGATTAGTGTATTCTTTTTTTCTTATTCTTTTTGATTATTTATTTGTGGGTGATTTTGTGTTGGAGAATAAGGATTCTGATTACTTTGAGTCTGAGGATGTGGATTTTAGTTATTGTTCAAATTGTGGGCATTCCTGGATACCTAAGGAAAGAGATCCTGATGGGATTTATCAGTGCCCTAACTGTAAGAATGTGGTAACTGATAACTACTATTAGTGAGGGCCCTAAATTCTTAATCTTTCTTTTTTTTTTCTAGTTTGCTTTACGATTAGGCTTTGGGTCATGAAATTCGTTATGTTGAGCGGGATCTAGGATTAGTTACAACCATAAATTTTTATGGTTTTTAGGGGGGAACCCCTAGTAGATGGAAAGAATTGAGTCTTTGTGGGGCTTAGGGGTTGTAATGAGTTGTAATTTAGGTCTAGGATCGATTTTCTTTTTATTCTTTTTCGGTGTTGTGAGGGATTATATGTTTAATGCTCATTGAGGGTCAATTTTTCCTAGATTGATATGGGTTTTGTTTTTGGGTTTGGTTGAGGTTTTTTATGGGTTGTTTTGGGTTTGTCTTTTTTTATTTGTGGGGTTAGAGGGCTTTGTTTTTGGTTTTGTTTGTGGGTGGTGTTGGTTGGATGGGTTGTGGGTTTATGGTTGAAGGGTATCTGTACCTGAAAAATGAACTCGATAACCCCATAGGGTTACCCAGAAATACCTATTATAAGCATTAATTTTTTTACGAACTATAAGAATAATAGGCCTATAATATACCTAAAAATAGAGTATTTTCTTATAATTTTACCAGAAACCCATACTATTAATGTGTATGCTTACCCGTTAATAAGCCGTAACTAAGATCAATACTCCTTCTCTTTTGATGACTACATAATCCCTTGGGCAAGATCCTGGATTTCAAAACTCCAGTATTGAAACTTCTTAAGGAGCTCCTAAATTGTCCGATCCTTGGGGGATTACTCACATTGGAATTAAGAGTTAAGGATTCTTAGTAGAGAAGCCTATGTATGAAGGATTCATAGTAGAACCAATTGGGTTGTATCGGTGGGTTTTACTGGGGGGCTGGTAACAATTCTTTCGTGGAGAACCCATTCAGGAGGTGTATACTCAAATAAGAAAATAGGAGCATCACCAATCAATGCCCGTAGCCAACCAGGCAAGGATTCTCGGCACCAACCAAACCCCCAAACAGCACCCAACAAAAAACTAAGAATGAGTAAGGGGAATGCGTAAAGAAAAGAAAAAATTTTTAATCTAATTCTTCTCTAAGAAGCACAGAATCAGTACCCTCATGAATCACAACAATCTCTGTAGCCCCACTTGGACTAAATGATACAGAACCCCCTACTGAAAGAGTTCCATTGCCTATTGGATTATCCGCATCAGTGGCATCAGGGTCTTCTATTATTATATCTACTGTCTCTCCTCCGTTATGCACTATTTCGTTATTTTCTACGCTTAGGCTTACTGATGGTGCTGCATCGCCAGGACTTTGCTGCGTAGCGAAATAACCAATCGTACCAGCCAGCACAACAGTTATAGCAATCAATAATATGGTCCCTACAACTGGTGAAACTCCTTTGTTGTCCATATCAAATACTTTCATGTTTTTACACCTCCTATGAGATCTTTATGATTTTAATTGATTGATAGTGTTAGTAAGGAAAAAAGAGAAACTAATTATTCTATATCTGTTCTAAGCAGAACCGAATCTGTTGGATTATGAATAATAGTTAATTCACCGGTACCTATACCTCCAACACCATTAGTAGTGGCATTTAGGTCAACTGTATCTCCGGCAGAAAGTTCACCTGTATCTACACTCTCTGCAGTTGTTTCGCCACCAGTTGTTTGGTTATATTTTATATCTAGTGCTTGATCTGCGATTGTGTCTCCCCCATTGTGGTATAGATTAACTTCTGCACCATCTTGTTCTACGCTTAGGCTTACTGATGGTGCTGCATCGCCAGGACTTTGCTGCGTAGCGAAATAACCAATCGTACCAGCCAGCACAACAGTTATAGCAATCAATAATATGGTCCCTACAACTGGTGAAACTCCTTTGTTATCCATTTCAAATATTTTCATGTTTTACACCTCCTTTGAATTAAAGATTTATCTTAATTTTTCTCCGTATTATAACTTGTTTTAAGGGTATAAATGTGTTGTCCATTAAAACCCAATTATGGATATTGATCTCAGAAAGGATTAAATATTTAGTTTTCTCCTAGCCTTCTTCCTCTTACTCTGATTATAACTAATATCTATATGATCTAAGACTTTTCGGGCTTCTCCTTTATCGAAGTAGAGGTTTATGTGATTCTCATCTAGATAGATATTTCCTTTTATATTGGTTAGTTCTTTGGTTAGTTGGTTGAGTTGTTTGAACATTTTCTTCATTCCCTCTCTGTGTTCTTGATCTCTTTCTAGGGTTGTTTTGAATCCTCGGTTTCCTTCATGAAGGATCATTCTATTAGATAGGTAAACATCTAAGAAATCCTTCTTCATTTCTGTTGGTGCTTTCCTGATGTATTCTGGTAGTTCATAGATTTGTTTAGCTTTACTTCCCTTAGGGATTCCTAGTGCGTGGATTAGTCTTCCAAAGGGTGAAGCTCCTTCCCCACCAATCTCAAGCTCAGGACCCCCTCTATCCTTCCCTAGATCTTGTTCTTTCGGGTTTCTAATACTTGGTTTTAGACCTAGGTTCTCTACTTCTTTACTGATCTTTTCTAGGTCCTCTGGCTTCCCTGATAGTATTATGCCCCAGTTTGGTAGTATGCATCCACCGCTCAGAGCCCATGCCGCAATCTTATTAATTGATCTTAACTGCTTAGATTCATAGGTAAGAGGCACCCAATCCTTCTCTAATGCTAGTTCCCAACCTCTGATCGAGTCTGGTTTTGTTCCCCATTTCCTCCATTTATACAGGCCCTTACGAGATATACCTACTTCATCTATGATATCTTTTAGCATTACATCCTCATTCACCATTTTCATTGCTTTTCGGTATTTCTCTGCTTTTTTTGGTCCATCTTTATAGGTTTGGAAGAAATCATCTTCAGAGATTATAGTGTTACCTTGATCATCCAATATATCACCAATAAGGAATCTAGGAGGATTACTTGATCTGGGTATTGTAGCTATATATTGGTTTTTGAATAATTGTCTTTTGGGTGAATGGGGCTTTTTTACTATGTGATTAGGGGATGTGTGTTTTTTAATAGTTTTAAAGGGTTTTAATTCTTGATATGTCTTGAGATGGTTTGTTATTGGTGTGGTTTTCTATTCTTGTTTGGTTCTGTCTATTTCTGGGGTTTCTTAGATTATGAGCGGTGGAGGTGGTTTAGGGTATTGGTTGTCGATGTCTTTTAGGAAAAGTTACTTCGGTGATTTAAGTAATCTATTTTAGGTTAAGCCAAATTACCCTAAAACCAGTAACTAAGATCACCAAAGTAACCTCACCACAAAACCCACCAAACCTAAAAAATAAAACTCTAGATCTGTTTTGGTAGTCATTACTGTGTTGGAGGTATTTCGTTGTAGAATACCCTATTTACCCTAATAACTCCAAGTACTGTTCTTTAAACCTATCTCTATCGTCTTGAGGTAGTGTTATATCATTGCTAATTGATAATCCGTCCATATCGTCTAAAGATTCTTGTAATTCCTCTAAGTAGTGCGGGACTAAGAGGTCTTCAAACGCCAAAAAGAAACCATCCCGACTCGTTAATATATCTTTCCAGTGCCAAGGAAAGAACCTCACCACAAAAACAGGTTTTAGACCAAGATACTCACATATCTGTGCTTTGGATTGAATAGTTGATTTCTTAGGGTAGGGTAACCTATTCTTAACCTCAACCCCAACTCCAACCCCATCATATTCAAATATGAAGTCAAGATCCTCACCTGTTTCTCCCCATTCTTTTCCATTATATCTTTGTGTTTCTTTTCCAATGAATTCCATACTTCTTATTCTATTGAAAGATCTTTCCACTACGTCTTCTCCACAGTTACCGATCTCTTCACTATTTTCATCTAATAACTTGATTGCGTTAAAGAGCTTGGTTTTCTTTCTATCCTTGTATTTAATTTGATCAGTGTAATAGAAGTTTACTGATCTGTTAGGCCCCCATCTTCTCTGATCCTTCTTTAGAAATCCTTCTTCATCATGAAGGTATCTTATTGCGTTGTATGTTATCCAATGGTAGTGTTGTTTTTCGAATAGTACTGATAATTGCCTGGTGTACGCTATTCCATCTTCCTCTTTGTCTTGGTACCATTCCTTGATGTTTTGTGAGGCTTTTCTTACCTCTTCATCCTCTTCATACCTTTCTTCTGGATCGGTGGAGCTAGTCGGGAACTTAGGCACTAAAACCACTTCTAGAATAGTAAGTTATCCCTAATTGGCTTTAACTCTTTCCAACAAACCAAGCCCAAAAATACTGAGAAACCTAATTCATGGATCTACGGCGTGATCCTGATCCTATTTTCATGATGTTGGATCTTCTCCAGGACCTAGTTACACCTGCGAGATTATTTCTCCTTGAGCCACTATTTAGAGATATGATCCTAGGATCAAATTAATCAAATTCATATTAGGATCACTACAGATATGGGTACTCCAAGGTATCTTTTTAGAATTTCAGGATCAAATAGCAGATAAAATATTTTCACTAGAATAGACTTCAAGTAAACAATAAAATGAAGATTATAAGGCTAATAGCCTATGAATAGCTCTTTTGATATTCCTTAGATTAACCCAAACATATAAACAATGAACCAAAAAATAAAGCATTCAATGAGTTCAATGGATAGAAAAGAGTAGTAGGTGGAGGTAGGCCATTGAATAAGTACTTCTCTATTAGTTTATGTATTTGTGAAGTAAGATCAAAAGTGAGAAATTCTTTTATTAGGCCTAAATCTTCTAAGTTCCATAATAGTAATGAGATCTTTTCTCCAAGCTCACTTAATGATAGTAGGATCTTCTTTGATCCTGATCTTGGATCTTTGATCTCTTTCTTCTCAAGTAATCCTTGAGAATACAACTCATTACAATAGGATACTAGAGTAGATCTACTTAGATTAAGATCATCTGATAACTGGTTATAAGTCTTATCTGATCCTAATTCTCTTAGTAATGATAGGTATCTATTTGGTAGGTTTGTGGATCCTATGATTTTCTCTTTATTACTCCAGAAAGATATTTTCTCTTTAATCTGATATGGGATCTTATGTTTGATCCTGATATAATCTCTTTCTTCAAGGTGGTTAGGTGGTCCTTGAGCTCCAAGATCATTTTTGATTTGGATGGTAAGATCACAAATCTTTGAGAGTTGATCAAAGAATTGGAGCTCCTTTTCTTCAAGGAATTTATCGGATATGATCCTGATATTAAGATCGATATTTGTTAGATTAATTATTCTAAATACTGATAAAATATCTTCCCTAGGGGCATTGATAGGCCCGAACTGTTCAATATCCACTACTCTTATTCTCTTACCAGAACCAAGAAGCCTTAATTCTTTTTCTAATGATTCAAGGGTTTTATCTATTCTTTCATCTGATTTCTTATGATTATATAATGGATTTAGGGCTACAGATATATCAATAGCTAGTAAACCATTAAGGGCCTCTACATTATTTTCTCTAAGATATACTGGTAGTTCGTTATATCCATGAAGTGATCCTAATCTCTTAATTGATTTTAGGAGAATTGATTGATACTGATCTAAGAAACCTAGATAAAAATCCCTAATACTAGAGTAATTAGTCTTATGATTTATTTGGAGGGAATCTTCCGAAACCGATAAACTTTTTAAATCTTCAATCTCACTTATCATATAGAGTACCCTAACCCAAGGCCCCTCCACCGACCAAGTTTCGGGGCCTTTATTCTTCACTTCTCTCTACATTCAATGAATCCAAAACTAATGCTATTCTCCTAATATATGATCGTATTTCAATTTAAAAGTTTCTGATCTTATTCTTTGATCCAATTGTTTGAATATAGATTAAATCTATTCTATTAAAGAATCCTATTCTAAAACTCCTAAGTAATCAGGAATTATTACTACTTAATCTACCTTAAACTACCTATCTTCCTGAAAAAATAGACATAAATAAAGCTATTCCACACTAAAACTACTAAATTTTCTTTTAATTCCTCCATATTAACACAGAAAACCATAGAAGATCTTTTAGAACTATTATCAGTTCAATAAAGAATTCATGTGTTAATCTAATCGGACTTTTTCTTCCTACCTATTACCCATGGATTTTTTATTGATGAAAATGAAATCGGTTTTTTCTTCATTATCGTTTCTTTATAACTATTAGGAGTTTTTACATCATAAGCTAAATCAGTAACTGTAAATCTCCTTTTATTATCAATTTTCTCTATGACACCCCATCCCTCTTCAACTAGGGTTAGAAAATCTTTCTCACCTTTTTCAATTTTAGGAGCCGTATATCTTCTTCCTGCATTATGGACAAGATCATTTCGAGTTCCACGAAAATTACTCATTTTATTCTTAAGTTCCCCATCTATAATGCGATAATCTCTCATAATTTCCTCCCTATCGCTTTGAGATAATTTCTCAAGTATTTTTAAAATTTTAACACGATCTAAATCGCCTGTACCCAACATAATTCCAAGTAATCCATCTATTTTTTCTTGTTCTCTTTTAAGGTTAGACTTTCTGAAAATCTCTCCTAAGAATTTTCCTCCTACTTTAGGATCTTTTTCATCGATTAAGAATTTTAGTATTAAATTATTGGACATTTTCTCTAACTGAGTTACTCCTAAAGCAAAAAACAAATAAATATTTCTAGACTCTTCAGCTTTTAGCATAGAGGGGCTTTCTATATTTTGCAAAGCCTCCTTAATCTCCTCTTTTAGATTTTCAAGCTCAGAAAGAGGACTTCTTATAGCTATTTTCGTTTTCTGAATTTCTTTTCCTGGCATATAAACATCTCCTTTATCCCTATATTTCAACTTTTCAATCTGTACTATAAAAAATATTAGAAATAATATGGTTTAAGTAATTGAAAGAATAACTGGCAAATCAAATTACCGATCGATCATTTATAGAATCAAAAACTTATGATTTAATCATTCTTAATAAGAATGTTGATTTTATAGGCAAAAATATAGATCCTTTAAATACTATTCCATTAAAAATGATGAAACACCACAACAGAACGGGGCTCTCTGTTGAATCCTGCATCTAAAAACCAGATTATAGAATTCGGGATCATGCTCCAAGTGGTCCTTGAGCTTATTTGAGGCATGGCCCTTCTAGGAAAATATGGTGTTTCAGAAGATACGAGTTATACATCCACTCATACTAAGTTCCTAGGCTAAAGACCAGATTTTTTTGAGGACCAATTTTTCTGGATGAAAAGTATAGGATCATTGCTCACAAATTATAGACAAAAAATATGAAAAATTTTATGTTTTAATTCTTTTTTTACTAGTGTTTTGTTTTTCTTTTTGCTCTTCTAGTTCTGCTTTTAGTTCTGCATATTTGTTCACAACTTCTGAGTTTCCGTTTAGCTTGTATAGTTGAGTATTTTGATACTTTCTTGTTTCTTCTACTATGTTTTGTTCTTCTATTAGATCCCACCAGTTGTATAGTGTAGTTCTTGCTACACCAGATTTTTCAGCTATCTCTGTCTTTGAAAAGTCTAGTACTGGGTTTTCTAATAGAAATTCAACTATCTTACCGTAAGGTGTCTTTAATACTTTCTCTAAAGTCAAAGAAATCTACCTCCTTTTGGGTCCTAATGGGTCAATGGGTATTATCCATAACCCATACCTATATATATGTCCCTATATTTAAACGTTATGTGTTCACCTAAATGAACACGAAGTGATACCAATGAGTAGGCTCAGCGACCAACAAAAGAAGAAATACATACTAGCTAAGCTAGTTATGAAGGGGTGTATGGGTGGAAAATACACACCAAAACAGAAAACCTATGGACAGATACCAAAGAATGAAAGAGGAAACTTAGACCAGTTACTCGATGAAATGTACAAAAATGGATTAATCAATTACAAAAAGAACAAGAAGGTTATCTCAATTAACTCCAGAGCAAAGGGAAAAATAGAAAAAATGCTAAAAGATGATCTCCCAGACTACTACCTGAAAAAACTATGATCCTAGTGAGGGGCTCCACCCTTTCTACCCCTTATTCTTAACACTTACCCAAATTGTCCAGTTTCCACCATATACGGTTCGACCAACAGGTCCTTGGGCAAGATCCTAATTTCAAAACTCCAGTATTGAAAAGAGGTTCCATCAATTTGAATCCCATATTACGGTACCACCAAAACAATGAAAATCAATCAGGGCTGATGCCGTACTTTTATTTGCTCATAATCTTTATAAGCCTCGTATAGTCCTAAAAATAATTGAGCTCCCGCTTTAAAGGTCTTACTATAGTATATAGTGTCTCTATTTGTTATTTCGGCAAACCTGTATCCCAAAAACTCAGCTAATGAAGGTAAAACTTCTTCTAACACTTTGCCTAATTGTTGACCGTATCTTCTCGTGCTTTTTTTACTTATTTGTGCCATAAAAATCACCACTAATAGAAGATCTGAGCAAAGGGTTTTATAAAGGTTTTGAATGAGTTTAATGAAACCGTAATTAAAATAAAGTTTAAAATAGTTCATAATTAACAATTAAATGTAATTCATAAGTTTATAGGATAGGATCTTAATGAACCAAAAATATATGGTAAGGCCAAAATGTTGATCATCCATTATTCTCTAGAACTTGTGATTAATAGGATAAATCATAAGTTAGGTGGGTATTCTCCAGGTATCATTTATAAAGGATCGTGGTCCTGAAAATAATCTTCTAGTGATTAATTCTTAGGATAATTATTTCTAATAACCTAGACTCTAAGAAGAAAGCAAACTAGGAAAGACCAAGCGGAAACTAAGCAGATAACTTTCTCTCCTTCCCCTCTCTCCATGATCCTATTATTCAGATCCATATGTTGTTGGCTAGATTTATGATCGTGGGACCAAATTAGTGGGTCCAAATCAATGTTTTTATTGGTCCAAGAAAGACTTTATTTT
>CAYTEI010000026.1:4523-17845 GCA_964436705.1 uncultured Thermococci archaeon | reverse complement strand
ATCTGGAAAGAGTACTTTTTTGATTCTTATTGCTGGATTGATCGAGCCAGATACTGGATCAGTTAAGATCTTTGGTGAGGACCCTGGAGTAGTACGGGATAGGATTGGTTTTTTGATGCAGAATGATGATGACTTTTTGTTTAATTCAACCGTCCGTGAGGATTTATTGTATGGTCCTTCTCAATTTGATCTTGATGAAGATCGTGTTGAGGAGTTAGTTGATTATTATTCTGATGTTCTTAGTTTGGATGGGTTGTTAGATAAGCCTCCTTTTCGTTTAAGAGAGGGTGAGAATAACCGAGCTGCTTTGGGTAGTGTTTTGAGTTTTGATCCTGATCTATTATTGCTTGATGAGCCTTTGGATAGTATTGATTTGAAGCATAGGTCTCGAATTATTGATCTTCTAAACGATTTAAAAGATGAGGGAGTTACTTTAGTTTTGAGTACTCAAAATCTTGAAGTATTACCGGAATTAGTTGATAAAGCTTGTTTATTTAATTTTGATAAAAGAATTGTTAGGTCTGATGATTTAAGAGAGATTCTTACTGATGTTGAACTACTTGAAAAGTCAGGTCTGCGTCCTCCTAGTCTTATTAAAGTTTTTTCAGAATTGAAAACTGAAAAAGTACCGATTAGTAACAGCGAAGCAATTAAACTTATTAAAAACAGTAATAAAAATATATAATCGGATTTAAATTTTCATGAGAGCTGGTTGACAATATTTTTAATTGTATAGGCTGATCAGTATTAGGCCTGTAATTACTAGACCTGAAGCGAAGAATTTTTGTAGTAGTATTCTTTTCTTAAAATCTTCTTTAAGTATTTTTGACCTGAATTTTGATAACATGAGGGTTGTGGTCACTACAATTAGCAATTTGACTTTTACTACTGCGGATGCTAAGGAAACTGGACCTAAAGAAATAGCCTTTGTAAAAACAAAGTAACCTGCAACTAGTAAAACACTTGTCGTTAATAAGTATTTTAAATTCGTTAGGTTTAAGTCAGATAACTCTGATTTTTTCGAAGCAAGTAATACCAGTGATGGAAGTATGCCTCCAACTCCAAACCATACCAGTACTTGGAATAGAGAACTTTGATTTGTGCCAATCTTTACAAAAATATCCCTTACCGCGAATAGAAAACCAGTTGATAAACCAAGTAAGAAACCATACTTAGATTCAAGAACAGTTAATGCTTTTTTCGGATCATTTATAGATATAATATAAGCCCCTGCAACCGTTAAAATAATACCTACATAAACATACAAATTAAAAGACTCACCTATTGTGAAATAAGCTATTATAGCAATAAATATTGAATTAGTCGCCAATAAAGGAGAAAATCTTGAAACCTCTGATCGAGCCATTCCATAGTAATAAGTATAGTTGGCCAAAAAGTAAGCAAATCCACCGAAGACAGATGGAATTATCGTATATAATCCAAAGGATGTTCCTCCGAAAAAGTATGATATAATTGCAAATAAAGTAAACATTTCTAAGCTTACTACGCCTGCGGCGAGGCCTGGATTCTCAAGTCTACTGGTTACCAGGAATTTACTTAAAACATCGAATGTTGCCCAGATAAAGGCTGTAGCTATTGTGAGTATTAACCATAACATAAGGAAATGTAAATATTATATACATAAATCTTTTTGGATAATAATTATTTAAAGAACTCTACTCAGGAAGATCGGTTATGTAATCCAGAAAGATTTTAATTGCGATTTCAATGTCTCAGAGAAACCTGAAAAATATTGTTGTCATAGGTAAGTGAAATTTATTGATCTAATTATATAGTATCGTCAAATTATTAATACAAAAAGAAATCCTATTCATCTGATTCTTGTTCATTTAGTTCTCCTATGTCTTCCTAAAATCGTATATCAAAAAAATTAAACACCTTTAAGTTTGTATAAAAGCAAATAACATGTTAATAGCTAAAAGCGAATAAACCTCGTATAAATTCTAAAAATATTATATCGATTTTGATATATTTTCTATTATTAACCAGATTAGGAGGATAGTTGTTACTCCTAGTATGAAGTATTTTGGTTTTCCTTCTTTTTTTCTGGGTAGTATATCTCTGCTTACCATAAATAGCATCATTCCCAGTACAAAGGCTAATATGGTTTTTCTTAAACTTGGATTCATTGGAAAGAACATTCCTGATAATGCACCTATCGTAGTGGAGCTGGAGAGAATTGTTTTATCTATTTCTCTTTCGCAGATTTTATGTATTTCTTTAAGAGCAATTGAGGCAGATAGAGTATGTATGAAAAACGGAATTGCAGTTAGAAGACCAAGAATAGGATCAAGTTCTATTACCGTAATTAAAATAAATCCTTTAATGAAATGATCAATGAAGAACCCTATAGAGTGTAAGTAGTAAAGTTCCTCTTCTAGGATCCTCGGGTTTTTTACGTGTTGATAAAGGTATTTTTCTGACAAAAAGAAAATCACGTATCCTAATAGCATTAGGGGATAAACTCTTGTAGTTGGATTAAGATAAACTGTTTCTGGCATAAATACTAAGAATATTATTCCTAGTAAGGATCCTCCGCCATAGCTCAGGATTTTTACATGAGAGTTAATTATGAAATTAGGTAATTTATCATAGAAAAGATGTAAGGAACTTAAAATCATAGCGTATACTAAGACGATGATTTTTAACCAAAAAATTGATATATCCATTCTAACACTCTAATGATCTATTTCTTCAATCCAGTTCATGATCTAATATGTAACATACGGCTAATATTACCGAATTTTAATAAAAATTATTAAATATGTTGAAATTTTAATTTATTCTCTGTCTTTTATGTGTTTATCAATTATGTTCTATGTATTTTTTTATTTATTTCTTTTTCTTTTGAGTGAGTTGGTGGGATTAGTTTCATGGGAAACTTTATAAATATAGTTCGATATGAAACTATCGTGAGAAAATGGCAGAAAATATAAAAACAACACCTTCAACCGAACGAGAAACCAAAAACAATAAAATTAACTCTATAGAAACTAAAAACCTTCAACTTACCTATAGTGATGGAACAGAAGCAGTGAAAGGAATAAACCTAGAGGTACCAAGAGGGGAATTCTTCGGATTTTTAGGTCCTAACGGAGCTGGAAAAACAACTTTTATAAAAATGTTGACAACTCTTCTAAAACCAACTAAGGGTCAAGCAAAAATAAACGGCTTCGATCTAAAAAAAGAATCTCAGGCAATAAGAGAATCCATTGGATATATGGGACAAGAAACAAGCGTAGACGAAGAACTAACCGCAAAAGAAAACATCAGATTTGCATGTGAGGCCTACGGAGTTCCTAAGAAAAAAAGAAAACAGAGGATTAAAGAACTACTAGAACTAGTTGAACTCTCAGAAGTCGCCAATAAAAGAGTTAAAGGGTTTTCAGGTGGGATGAAAAAACGATTAGATGCCGCAACCGCTCTAGTACATGAACCAGCACTAATATTTCTAGATGAACCAACCACAGGACTAGATCCAAAATCAAGAAATAAACTATGGAACTACTTTGAACGTATAAACAACAAAGGAAGAACAATTTTCCTAACAACCCAATACCTAGAAGAAGCAGACAGATTATGCGAAAGACTAGCAGTCATACAAAATGGTGAATTAATAACAAAAGGTTCTCCTCAGGACCTAAAAAAAGAGGTAGGTGGATACATACTCGAAATCAAGCTAAAAAACTCAGAAGAAGAGGAAAAGGCAGAAAGTATCACACAAAATTCAAATATTTTCACTGATATTGATACTGAAAAAACAGATGAAGGTATCAAAGTAGCTTCAAACCAAATCCAAGATCGTGGAACCGATCTACTCGTAAAACTCCGAGACTCAGGAATCAGGATCAAAGGATTCAATCTTCATGAACCTACACTAGATGACGTATTCCTAAAGATAACCGGAGATCAAATTGCTAAAAATAATGATTCCGAAGAGGTGGAAGAATGATGGAAACAAATTCTTCAAAAAATCTTAACCCACAAGAAGAGATCCAGAGATCTAAAAACTCTTTTATAGGAGATATATCAGCGAATTTTAAACGATGGATACTAAAATTTGTTCGAAGCCCTCATGTACTAATTATGAATCTTCTGCAGCCAGTTCTTTTCTTATTATTATTCACTGAGGTCTTTGGAAAGATCGCATCGGGGCCAATTTCTGGGAGCCTGGGAAATTCTTCTATCGAGTACATAACATTTCTTTTACCGGCAATTGCTATGCAAGTGGCGATTACTACTGGTCAGGGAGCTGGAATTGGTCTTGTAAGGGATATGGAGGAATGGATATTTGAGAAAGTAATGGTTTCACCAATGAGTACTACTGCAGTATTCCTAGGAAAAACCTTTTCAGAACTGGTTAGGATCTCCGTCCAGATCATTATAATTTTAGGTCTTGGTATACTGCTTGGCGCTGAGGTATCCACGGGTGTTCTTGGAGTGTTTGGAATTATTTTCGTTGGGATACTATTTTCCATGATTTTCATCTCACTTACGACTGCTATTGCTATGATAACTAAGGATCAGGAAGCGATGATGTCGATCATGATGCCTATAATGTTCCCATTGTTATTTCTTTCAAGTGCTTTCCTACCACTGAAGATTCTTCCAACCTGGATACAGACATTCGCAACAATTAATCCAGTTACCTATGGAGTTGATGCGGCCAGAGCAATCATTTTAGGACAAGATGTTATGACAGTTATAGATGTAACATCATTTTCGGGAATGTGGAATACTTTGATTCCTGCATTTATAGTGATGATGGCTTATATCCTAATTCTAGGATCATTTGCTGTATACACTATTAAAAGAGAAACCAGTACAGAGGCACAATAAAAAAATTTCAACTTATGGGGGAGAACTCAATGAATAAAGATTCAGTGGTTGAACTTTATATTTCAGTTCACAAAGAACTTATTAAGAACTTGAAAGAGCTTGCAGAACCATACAAATTTAATCGAGGAGAATTACCAGTCTTAGCTAAGCTAATAAAGAAAGAAGATGGTATTCCTCAAAAAGAAATCAGAGAAGATCTAACTATCTCCAAATCAACTCTTTCTAAGACGATAAACAGCTTAATAAAGAAAGATTTTTTAAAGAAAGAAAAAGATCCAGAAGACAGACGAGTAACCCTAATATATCTCACCAATAAAGGAAAAGAAATAAAAAACATAATAAAAGAGATAGATCAAAACGCAGAAGAAAGGATGATGAAAAATTTTGATGAAAAAGAAAAGGAACAACTATCCAGATACCTAGAAAGATTACTGGAAAACCTTGAATAATTATTAAATTTTTATTCAAATTTTAAAAATAATTAAGATGTTTTAGAACTCTAATTCTAACATAATTTTTGGCTTAAACTCGTAAAATCCTTTCTTGATTCGGTAATTATTCCCTTATCAAAAAAATTACTCCTCTACATCCAGTTTCTTAGCCTTCTTCCCTACAAAAAAGACCGTGGAAAGAGTATCGGGTACTGATTCAATGGAAAAAAGGTCCAAATGAAATAAAAAGCCTTATTAACGATTTAAAATTTGTACTCAGAATTTTTAAGTCCTTATATTGTTTTTTCTAATTTCTGAAATTTGCTTTAATTAACTAGTAATCCATATAACTAAATATTAAACCTGAATATTCTGAATCGCTTCTTTTTCATCTTTTTAGGAACCTTGTAGCCTTACTCATAGGAATCTTGGTTTTTTTATCAAAAAGATTAAAAGACAAAAATATTATTTTTTAAATGTCAGAATGTTAAAATATTATTTTAATTTCCACCTTGGAGGACTCAAATGACAGAATCAAAAAACAAGGATTTAGAAATAGATTTATTACTTGTAGATGATGAATCTAACTTTTTAGAACAGGAAAAAATTTTCTTACAAAGAGAGAAGAGAATAATAAACCCCGATACCGAAACAAATCCCAAAAAAGCAATAAAAAAATAGAAAGAAAAGATTATGACTGTATAATTTCTGATTACCAAATGCCTAATATAGACGGGATAGACTTTCTAAAGATCATAAGGGAAGAAAAAAACCTAGATATCCCCTTCATAATGTTCACTGGAAAAGGACGAGAGGAAGTTGCTATTAAGGCATTGAATCTCGGTGCTGATAGATACCTGCGAAAAGGTGGAGACCCTAAATCGCAATATAGAATCCTTGCAGAAACAATAGTTAAAGAATATGAACACTATCGGTCTAATAAAGAAAGAAAAGAACTCAGAAAACAATTAAGAGCAAGCTTGAAAAAATATAGGAAAATGATAGAATCCTCACCGAACGCCATATTCTTAGCCAACTCAGAAACAGGAAAAATCATTGAGGCAAATAGTGGAGCTGAAGAGCTACTAAACATGGGAAAAGAAAAAATAAAAGGAATGCATCAGTCAGAACTCCACCCAGATAATAATTCAGAAAAATATAAGGAGCTTTTCAAAAAGGCTAAAGAAGAAGAAAAAGTTATCGACCTAGGTTTAAAACAAGAAAACATCTTTGTTGAAGATAAGGATGGTAAGAAGATCCCGGTTGAAGTAGATAGCACAAAAATACAACTTGAGGATCAAGAATTACTACTGGGAATATTTAAAGATATTACAGAAACCAAGGAAAGGCAAAAAAAATTAAATCTTTTCAAGATTGGAACCGAAAAAGCTCCAGAAAGTATTTTTATATTAAATAAAGATGCCGTTATAAAGTTCGTCAATGAGAATGCCGTGAAGAAACTTGAATATTCTCAAGAGGAACTTCTTGAAATGAAGATTTTCGATATTGATCCTAACTTCGAACCGGATAACTGGGAGAACCATTGGAAAAAAGTGAAAGAAGAAGGTCGGATAAGAAGTGAATCAAAACATGAAACAAAAGATGGATCAGAAATTCCTGTTGAACTCATAATAAACCATTTGGAGTACGAAGGAGAGGAGTATCACTTTACTTACGTCCGATACAGGACAGAAAAAGATAAACTGGAAGGAAGTGAGGAAAGATTTAGAAGATTTTTTGCTGATCTTACGGAGCCTGCTTTCTTAACTAATTTGGAGGGCGACATACTAGAAGCCAATGAAAAAGCCACTAAGGAATTAGGATATTCGAAAGATGAATTAAAAAACATGAACGTAGCAAAAGAGATAGCTATAGACAAAGAAGCCCATGAAAAACATCAAGAAAGATTAGAAAGATTAAAAAATGGAGAAACACTGAAATTCAAAAGCAAACTCCAAAGAAAAGATGGAAGCGTAGTACCCGTAGAAGCAGAAGTATCTCCGATCTTTCTTGATGACGAGCTAATAGTTGGATCAATTGAGAGGAATATATCAGAACTTGAAAGAACGAAAAAGAAACTAAGAAAAGAAAGTAAAAAGATGCAGCAATTACATAATATAACAGCTGATATGGAAACAGTAGAATCTAAAAAGAAAGCCTGTGAGCTAGCTGTAAAAGCGGCAGAGGAAATATTGGATTTTGAGGTATGTGGAATCGATCTAACCGAAAACAACATGTTCGTACCAAAAGCTATGTCCAGTAACGTAGGAAAAGATGGATACGTAAGCAGGCCTATAGAAAAAGAAAGTCTAGGAACTAAAACTTACAAAGAAAGCAAATCATTTTTAATCGAAGATCTTAGAGAAAATAAAGCTGCAGAACCAGTAAAAGAGGAGTACAGATCAGCCATTAGTGTTCCAATTGGAGATCAAGGGATCTTTCAAGCAATATCTGACAAAATAGGAGCATTTGACAAAAAAGATCTAGAAATGGCCGAAATATTAGCAAGTCATGTAAATGAAGCCTTAGAAAGAATTGAAGCCGGGAAAAGAGAAGAATTCCTCCATTCTTTACTTAGGCATGACCTTAGAAATAAAGCACAAACAACAGTTGGATATCTTCAGCTCCTAAAAGACACTGATATTTCAGAAAAACAACGAAATCTTTTAAAAAAAGCTTTAAAATCTACACAAGAAGGATCAAAACTCATTAAGAAAGTAAGAACCCTTAGAAAACTGGAAAAAGAAGAACTAATTGAACAAACCAATCCAAATTCCCTAATAAACGAAGCTATCACTGAACATAAAGAAAAAGCTAAAGAAAAAGAAATAGAAATACAATTTGAAGAATTCCGTTGCAAAGTAAAAGGAGGACCCCTACTAAAAGAACTATTTTCAAACTTAATAGAAAATGCGATTATACACTCTAACTGTGATAAGATAAGAATAACCTCTAGTAGGGAAGGAGAGGAATGTATAATAACAGTGGAAGATGATGGTAACGGAATACCAGACGGCGAGAAAGAAAAGATCTTCACCAGAGGTTACAAAAGCGAAAGAACAGGAGGTTCAGGACTTGGAATGTATCTAGTGAAAAGAATTGTTAAAAATTATAATGGAAGAATAGAAGCCAAAGATTCCGATCTTAATGGAGCAAGATTCGATATATTCCTAAAAACAGCTTGAAATTTCCCTAATTCATTCACTCATTTTCATTAAATATAGATCTCTTGAGAAACAATTAAACCCAATATAAAGCTATATGAACAATACAGTTATAGTGAGAGAAAGAACAAAAATAAAATTAGATATCTATTGATTTGATCTTTTCTGCAAATTCTTTGCCGAATTCTACAACTCCTTTTAAATCCTCGTCAGTTGGAGAACCTGTTATATCGACAACTCCCGCTACTTCACCGTCTAACCTATCCACCATGTTTGCGATTTGGTTTACTGCTCCGCCTCCCCAACCATGTGACTCTATAACACCAAGATATTTGGCTGGAGGATTTAATCTACTCGCTAAATAGGTAACATGTTGAATCTGTGGGTGTGATCCACCGAGAACGGTTGGAGTTCCGAGGATTATTCCTGCACTATCTACCAGTTCTCTAGCTAACCCACCTAGCTCGCTTGTGGCTAAGTTGAACGGGGTTATTTCAACGCCTTCCGAGGCTATGGTATGAACTAGGGTGTCAATCATTTTTTCGGTACTGCCCCACATTGAGATGTAAGGGACTAATACCTTTTTCTTAACTTCTCCACTGCTCCACTCTTTATATGATTCAATTATCCTTTCTGGTTCTTTATGTATTGGTCCGTGGCTTGGTGCAATCATTTCAATGTTTTCTTTTTCTAGTTTTTCCATTGCTTGGTTTGCTTTTAGACGGTAGGGCATCATTATTTCTCCGAAGTAGCTCTTTGCAAGTTTCATTACCATATCTTTACCTATATCTTCTGCATATATCTGACTTCTTGCCATATGACTTCCAAAGAAATCGCAAGGGAATAGAATTCCTTCTTCTTCGTAATAAGTCAGCATGGTTTCCGGCCAATGCAGCCAAGGTGCGTCTATGAATCTTAGGGTCTTCCCACCAAGATCTATGGTTTCTTCGTCTTCCATTATTGTTATTTCTTTGCTATCTATGTGATGTATTTCTTTTGCTAGTTCTTTTCCTTTTTCTGAAGTTAGTATTTTGGCGTTTGATATGGTATTGATTTCTGATAGGGTGGTTGCATGGTCTGGTTCGGCATGGTTCATTATAATATAATCAATGTCCTCAATTTCAATAATTTGATTGATCTTTTCCTTAAATTCTTGTTCGAAGCCTGGGTTTACGCTGTCTATTATTGCTGTTTTGTTCTTTCCTTGTACTAGGTAGGAGTTGTAGGAGGTTCCTTCTGGGAGTGGTATGAGTCGGTCGAACATTCTTCTATTCCAGTCTTTTACTCCCACCCAGTGTACATTGTCTGATATTTCGTAGGTTTCTTTTGGTATATTCATTTGATCACCTTAGTAAGATGGTATTTTTTATTTTAATATCTTTTTATTATTATATATCGGTAATTGACTATAAAATTAGTTATATTATTCGGTATAGAGGTTTCTGTTCATATCATTTTGGTTTTTTGTAATTTATTTTTCTTTTTTATGGTTCTCTAGAGATTAATTCTTTCTTAATGATATAATTACAGTATTATTTATGCTGGTATTGTCGGTATCTAGAATAATAAAGGGTTGGAAATTTATATTTACTTTAAGTCGGAGCAAATCCTTCATGAAGAGGATTTAATGGCTTAGCCATTGGTTGAACTCTTTTAGAAAAGATTAAAATCTATAATTTACTAAATGTTGTTCTGGGAGTTGTTTTAGGACTTTGGTTTTCATTTTGATATCTCAGGTGGGTTATATTTTTTGTAGGTGTATGTTAAATCTTACTCCGCCTGATTCTGATTCAAGGATTTCTAGTTTTCCTTTGTTATGTTCGATTAGTTCTCTAGCTATATAGTATTCAAATCCGCCTATACTGGATGATTCTCCTGAATATAAGCGATCCATGATCTTGTTCCTTATTTTCTTAGGAATTTCTTCGCCATCATCTTCTATTTTTATTATCGCTTCTTTTTCTGTAGTTTCTATTTTAACCTTTATTTTTTCTGTATTCTGTTTTCTGGTTCTGGCATTTAGAATATTTTTTAATATTTTTTTTATAGAACTATCTCCCTTGACTTTTAATTCTTCTTGCTTTATTTTTGTCGTTATTTTAAGGTTTTCTTTTTTAAATTCTGATATTTCTTCTTTTATTAATTCTACAATTTCGATTTGTCCAGGTTCCTCTATTTTTTCAATTTCCTTCAATTCCTTAAATTCTTCAATTTTATCTACTGATTCTTTGGCGTTGATTAATGCCTTTGATAAGTATTTTGATTTATCTTTGTTTAGATCTTCTTGATTTATTAACTCTAGATATCCTGCGATTACTTGGGTCTTAGTCATTAAGTCCTGACGGAGCAAGGTATTCAGAAAGCTTTTTCTTTTCATATTTTCTTTCTTGCTGGTAACATCTCTACCCAAAGCAACTGCTCCTATTACTTCACCAACTCCACTCACTATATTTCGAGAATACCATGAAATTATCTTTTTTTCACCGGATTTTGAAGATATTGTAGTTTCATAGTCTTCAATAACATTATCATTATCTAAAACCTCTTCAAAAACATTATTTACTTTTTTTCTGTATTCTTTTTCTGAGAAGAGATTTTCCCATACTTTATTACCACCAATTACCTCATCCTTAGAATAACCACTAATCTCTTCCGCAGCTTTATTCCAAGCAACTACATTCTTATCTTCATCGAAAACAATTAACCAAACATTAGAGTTGCGAATAATAGTTTCCCAAAACTGATCTAGTTCTTGAATTCTCTTATTAATTCTAATCTTGCTTATTGCGTATGATAAATCCATTGCTATCTCTTTCAAAAGATTAATTTCCTCCTCATCAACTGCTCTATTCTTCTCTATATTCGTTAACAAAATCCCGATTAATTCATCATCTCTCATTATTGGCAAAACAATAGATTTATGGTCCGGAGAAAGATCACTTAATTCAAGGTTATTACAATATTCTTGTGGGTCATTGATTACGTTCATAGATTTTGTATCTAAAACTTCCTTTATATATTTAGGAATATTTTCTTCATTATCAAGATCAATTATTAATTTCTCGCTAAATCTTTCATCTGATTGAGACATTAATTCAGTTTCACTTTCTCTAAATATGAAAATTTTGGATTTTGAGTAACCTTGGGTATTCATAAGGATTTCAGTAGATTTCTGTAGAAGATCTTCAATTTCGGGTTCTTGGACTATTAGTTGATTTATATTTCTGATGGATTTAAGTAAGGAATACAGTTCTTCAATCCGAGTTTCTGATTTCCGCAATTTATTCATTGAGTATTGGAAGTATGTTCCGAACCCAATAACTAAGATTGAAACAATCAATCTCATCCAGATCTCATGAGGCTTTGGATTGAGGAATAATTGAATAAAACTTGTATCATAAAAATACATAACATCTATAACGGACTCTAAAGTCCAATAGAGAACTGCAATACAGAAGGAAATTAAAATCCATTTATACTTCTTTAAATCATTACCAAGATTAATATTAACCATCTTCAACCCTTCGAATTTTCTTATTTCAAATTGTCGATGATACTAAGTTTTAAATCACCATCTTATACTTGAATTAAGCATAAGCCTGGTCTATAAAGAGAGGGTTTTTTGATTATCAAATTTAGAGTAGGATGCTTTTTTAAGCCAATTTATTATTACTTAGTTATTGTAAATGATTGGTAACATATATATTCTTCGTGAAATTGTTAGAACAATCAATGTATAAATCTTTCTTATATTGTTCTTACCCTCAATTTACTCTGAATCGTCTAAGATTTGCTGGATATACTTTTTCTTATTAACGTTAAAAAACAAAGAATTAGAATTTTTTATTTATGCGTCCCTTAAATTAATATGGTTAATAAAAAATAATTAGGAGACAATGAGCTTCTACCTAATTAATCATCATCTATAGCTTCAAATTCTTCAAGTTCTGCTTCATAGTCCTTTGATTTAAGCGCTTGTTTGATCTGTTCAGTGAATTTCTGGCTAACCTTATCATAGAATTTGCCTTCCGAAGAGTCTGGAACAACGATATCAGGTTTATACCAAGTTACCTTAAATAAGGTTTGATCTTCTGTGTATTCGTTTTCTTTGAACTCGATATTTCTTATTTCGTAGAATTTTGATAAGTTGCTTAGGTTCTTAACTCCGTCTTCAACAAATTTTTTATCTTCAGTACTCATCGTAGATTCTATAATATATTTAAAGCTTAAATCTTTCGGTAGTTTAAGATCTCTTTCTGAAATCTGTTTTTGAGCTCTTGCCCAGAGTTCCCCTACATTTTCTTCTTGTAATATTTCTTTAACCTTTTCCCTGTAAGAATTCATTTCCGGTCTTTCTTCTCCCAGAACTATAACTTTTGGTAGAACTCTTGTTATATCATCTACTGTACCAAATATTCGATCATCTATTTCTGGATATTCTTTATGTAGATTAATCCTTTTTCGTAAAGGATATTCTATTTTCCGGATCCCATCAGTCCTCATAAGTTTAATTTCTTCTTTTCCCGGTAGAAATTTTGTTCCCCAATCATGCTTATGGTTTCCTAGGTCGAAAATATCTAAAATTTCTGATTCTATCCATGGTATTATCTTATTGCTTGTAAGGGTTTGAATTGGGGAGAATTTAGATTTGGATCCTGATACTTGATCAGAATCATGTTTGTCTATGAAATTTATTAGTAAATAATCTTCATTGCTACTTATTTCAATTTTTTTTCCCCATACATCTTCAAGAATATCTTCTTCGTCTTCATAAAGATCTAGAGCTGGTCCTTGCAGTTTCTCATCTAATTTTTGTGATAATAGATTCTTTATTTTTTTATTTATATCATCAATTTCTTTGGTGTCT
>CAYTEI010000026.1:0-4513 GCA_964436705.1 uncultured Thermococci archaeon | reverse complement strand
AATCGCCTCATCAAACCAAAGGCTCTGACTTCCTAAGTTAAATAAACGAAGAAAAGAACCCCAAAAAACAAAAATAACCAAAGGAAACAACCAGAAAATATATTTTTTCTTCTTCTGATTTGTTTCCTTTGAAAATTTGCATGATCTTTTCTAGCATGGTATCATCTTTTTATCTCATAGATTTATTAAAGGATTACCTAAATACTTAATCAATATTATTTTTTAAGAGTATTCAGTCTTTTTAGTGGAAAGAATTCAATCAGGACTAGGAAAAATTAAATCCAACCTTGAATTATAAAATTTCTTAGTTTAGAGAATATTTTAAGGGCTTTTTTTAATTCAGAGCATCCATATTATTACTATAAAGTATAGCAAAGCTAAAGATAATGGCATGAGTCTTATTAAAATGTTAATGCTGTATGTTAAACCTAAATAATCATCCATAAGGAGATTCAGTTCCTTAGACCTATTATTAGTAAATCCTATACAACCTTTAGAGACATTATTCCTAGCCTTTTCCACTGATTTCTCTACTCTTCCCAAATTAGTAGATACTTCTGAAATCATTTTATATATACTTTCGTGTGTGTCTGTTGTTAGGAGGAGTACTTTATCATATTCTTCTTCAAATTGTTTAGATAATTTTAAAAGATTTTCTGAAACTCCATTATCCTCAATACCCAAGATAAGTGTATTTTGATCATCTACTTGCTCCACTAAACTGAAGATAGGATCTTCTTTGGTATCAATGTCAAATCCTACTTTATAACTTGAAATCTCTTGGTTATCTAACTGATCTAATAATTTTTTTAAGTTCTTTCTTATCCTCTCAGAGTATACTGATCCTAGAGATACGGCTTTTCTAGGTTCTTTACCTCTTTGATGATTATGAAGATCTATTACAGTTGTTTTTTCAAAATCTATAACTTCCTTAAAAATTGCTATATCATAATCTCCATAATCTTTTTCTTCCATAAAAACTATATTCTGATCCCCTATTCTTCTCCCATAAAAAGTCAATGAGCCATCTTCTACTTTTATCAATTTAGAAGCCTTATTGTTTAATTTCGGGTTTTTCAAAGCTCTTATTACTTTGTCTATATCTTTAGGGTCTGCCGGATCTGATTTATGGGTAGATGGGACATGAAAGAAAAATCCCCTACCATAGTTGTTTAGGCTCTCAATGATTTTAGAAGTAATTCTGCCGCCACCAAATCCTTCCAAGGGGCCAGGATGTATCCATGGGATCGCAATTCTAACTTTTTTGGCCTCATTATTGATGGATAAAGTTTGGACATCTGGCTTAACAGGTTGGCCTAAATTAAGTATCCCTTGTTTCTTTTGAAATAATCCTGATGTAAGTTCTAAAACAGATACATTTTCCAAGTTAGATCCAATTAAATACTCTGCTAATGAGAAGGCAGAAAGTATTACAATCCCGGCAAATATTAAAACAAAGGTTCTACCAGCATAAACTAGAATTGACAAGTCTAAATGTCTTCCAAGATAAAAATGAAAACTTAAGACTATAATTAAAGGTTGAACTACACATAAAAGAGCAATTCTCTTAAGATAATGATATCCAAAAGCGAATAATAGTAAAATTAAGCTACTTAAAAATATGGTAACCATTCCTAACCAAAAAACATCCCAAGCTATTGTAAATTCGTTTATTACTGATAAGATCAAACCATAGATCAAAAGAATATTTACATTTAATAATGTTATAAAATAACTCCATTTCCTAGAGCAATTAGGAAGAAACCTATAATAAAGCTCACCTGATACTAAAGCAGGAACTATAAATATAAATAAAGGAATAATAACTAACATAGAATTATCTAAGGGAATCGAATTAAAAAATTTAGTAGTTGAAAAAATGCCTACCCCATAAATTGATCCCAAACCAAGTACTAAAGAAATAGTTTTTTTCAATGAAGGTATTCTAAATATTATTCTTTTGAATACATCTAGATTAGAAGCCACTCACCTTCCCCCATAAAACATTATCTTTTTAATCATGAAACAGACCAACCTAATATAGATTGCGATTTTAATGGACAATTTCCAAATTTCGAGCAATTAAAATTTCCTACATATTTTTACCAGAAATATAAGATTCAAAATTAAATTTAAAATATTTAATGGTTAGATTAAGAGATATAATTACCTAAATAATCTTAGTTGATCAATCAAAAAGTTGGGAATGAATGGTACTATCATGCCCTATAAAACTATCAATGTTATCACATTTGGATTTAAATTTGGTGAACCTTTTTTTTATCTATGGTTTCTTTAAAGAGATTTTGAATTTAGTTCCGCCTAGTTCTGAGTCCATTACATTTATTCTTCCATTATATTCTTCTATAAGGGTTTTTACTAAGTATAATCCTAAGCCAGTTCCTTTTTCCTTATTAGTTGTGTAGTTTCTGTTAAATATCATCGATTTCTCGTTGTCCGGGATTCCTATTCCATCATCTTCGATATTACATATGTATTTTCCTTGTTTTTCTTTTCCTTGTATTTTTATAGTATTTCCTTGGGAGTGTTGGATTGAATTTTCGAGAATATTTGTGAATACTTGTTTTAGTAGTTCTCCACCTTTTACTGTTGCCTTATCTAGTTTATTGCATTCTATTTGAATTCCTTTATCTTTTGCTGTTTCTTTGACTTGATTGATTGCTTGTTCTACGATTGGAACAATTTTTACTTCTTTAAATATTTCTTCTTGTGCCTTTCTTAGGGTACTGACTTTTTCTAATATTTCCATGCTGTCTGTAACTCCTTTTTCTGCTTTTTCTAGATATTCTCTTGCTTCCTCTGAAAGATCATATTCCTCTAGAATTTCGTGATATCCTTGTATAAGTTGTATCTTATTCCTAACATCATGTCTAAGGAGTGAATGTAAGAATTCTTCTCTTTCCTCTGCTTCTTTTCTTTGTTCAATATTCTTATATGTTACAATAAAATGCTTCTCATCATCTAAAATGATTGGATTACCTGTTATGGAAACTGGAATCTCATCTCCATTTTTATCTTTTCTATAAGTTTCATATCTTACGAATCCATCAGTTTTAATTTTTTTATTCAATTCTTGAGCTTCATTATCCTTATCTGGGGGAACAAGAACATCATCAATGTCCTTACCCTGAATTTTATCTAATTTATAACCGAAGATCTCTTCGAATCGGGAGTTAACACTTAAGATATTGAATTCTTGATCGAGATACACCTGTGGATCGGGGTTATTATTAAATAAGTTATAATAAAGTTCTTCTTCTTTCTGTAATTCTTTTTTAGTATTAACTCTGTTTAATGCTTCTTTAACATGACTCACTAATAATTCCGTCATTTCTAAGTCACTTTGATCATAACTTCCAACTTTAGTAGATACTGCCTGAAAAATTCCTAAATCTCCGATCGGAACACTAATTACTGACCTATACTCAGATTTCACAGGTTTCCCATCTTCTCTATTCCTTAAGTCATCTATCAAATATGATTCATTATTTTTGTAGGTTTTACTTCCAATGCTTTCTTCACTGATATGTCTACTTACGAATCCGTCCTCCCCTACGTTGCTGGACATAGCTTTTGGAACGAACATATCGTCTTCAACCAGATCAATTCCACAAACTTCGAATTCTAATATTTTTTCTGCGGCATTAACGGCAAGTTCACATACCTCCTTTTCTGTTTTTGACGTCTCCATTTTAGTAGCTACATCATGAAGTTTTTGAATCTTATTTTTTACATTTTTTCGCGTTGTAACATTCCTTATGACTGATATGGCAGCGTTTCCATTATCGTATTCTATTGGTACTATCCTTGCTTCTCCTTGAAATTCTGAACCATCTTTTCGACGTATCTTATCTTCCACAGTTACAGACTCACCCTCCTTTAACTTTTCTATAATCGGAATCTGATCTTTCTTACTACTTTTTGAAGTTAGATCGGTAATAATATTCATACCTACAAGTTCAGATTTTGAATATCCTGTTTGTTGAGCTGCTCTTTCATTAGCCTCTAAGATCTTTCCGTGATCCTCTCCTCCAATTCTTTGAATAAATATGCTATCCCCAATCCCGTTGAAGAATCGTTCAATTCTTTTCTTATTCTTTTTTAGGTCTTCCTCCATTTGCTTCCTTTTGGATATGTCTCTTACTATAGACATTATATATTTTTTATTACCCACTTCGTATGCATTCAGTTTTATTTCAGCCTGGAATTGACTTCCATCTGGCCTTGAATGTATCCATTCAAAGGATTGAGGTTTTCCAGAGAGGGCTTTTTTAATATAATCTCTGGCTTTTTTCTTTGAGTCTTTACCATCTGGTTGTTTGGGAGGGGATAGGTTCCATGGTGGTTCTCCGATTATTTTATCTTTGGAACAATCAAATATATCTAGAGCTTTTTGATTACAATCAATGAATTCTTTTTGATTCATTATCATAATTGCGTCATTTGCTGTCTCAAAAATTGTTCTGTATTTTGTTTCATTTTTCTTTAATTC
>CAYTEI010000025.1:11550-17947 GCA_964436705.1 uncultured Thermococci archaeon | reverse complement strand
ATTGATGAAAAAATTGTATATTACGAGGTTCTGAAGGATGGCATTGAATTAGATGGTAATAAGATTGATAGTAAATTTGGTGCTGATATAGATATTCCTGATGATGTTCTTGAGGGTTCTGGAAATGCTAAAAGGCTTGAATTAATTTTTGAAGCTGAGAAAAAGTATGAATTAGGGAACCTCAGAGCTCATTAGGTTCATCATAGATCAGTTGGCCATCTTCTTCATTGGTTCCCTCTTTTTTTATACTTCTTTTAAATCTATTTATTTTTAAGGATTGGTATAGATGTTATCGAAAGTTGACTTTCATGTTCATTCTAATTATTCTGATGGTAAAGATCCTTTAGACGATATTGTTGCCACGGCTGAGAATAGAGATATTAATGCTGTGGGTATCTCTGATCATTATAGAGATTTACCTCCTAGTAAGTTTCATCGTTATATTAAGGAAATTGATAGATTAGATAAAGAATCTGAGATCAATATTTTAAAAGGAATTGAGGTAGATATTGAGGAGAATGGGGTTGTCTCTGAAATACCTAGAGAGAATTTAGAGTATTTGGACTATGTTATTGGATCTGTTCATTTGATTAGGATGGGGGGTAAGAATTTAAGAAAATTTAAAATATTAGAAAGTGCTATTAGGACTGAGTTTGTTGATATTATTGGACATCCAATGATTGATCTTGAACCGGGCAGGAATGATGATCTTTTGGATTTGGCTAATGTTTTTAATACTAGTTTTGAGGTGAATTGCAGATACAGGGTTCCAAGTGATAGGTTTCTAAGGGCTTGTTTGGATAGAGACGTAGATATTTCGATTGGTTCAGACTCTCATAATGTTGATATGGTTGGTTCCATATCTTGGGCTTTGAATAAGTTAGATAAGCTTGGAGCGACTAAAGAGGATATTTATTTTCCTGGAGAATAAATTATGGTTAATGTAGCTATTATCGGTGCTGGAGCTATTGGTAGTCTCTTTGGTGGGTTATTGGCTGAGAAAAGCCATGAAGTTGTATTGATTGGAAAAAATCCTCACGTTGGATCAATAAGGGAGAATGGGCTTTTTATTTCCAGTGGAAATAGAGATTTTTCTGTGGATGTTGATGCGGTTGTCGATACTCCTGATAAGAATTTTGATTTAGTTGTTTTTGCTACTAAGTCATATGATACTGAGGATGCTTTGTTTGAGCATTCTGATCTTTTTGATAAGGAAACTTTAGTTCTTAGTATTCAAAACGGTATTGGGAATGAGGAAGTGCTACATAGATTTAATGGTATTGGTTCCAATAATGTGGTTGGTGGTGTCACTTCTAATGGGGCTTCAATTGTTGAGCCAGGAAGAATTAGTTGGAATGGGGTTGGTAGAACTGTTGTTGGAGATGAAAGAGTTCGAAACATATTGGAAGGTATTCAAGCTCCTGTGAATTTTAATGGGAATATTGAGGGGGTTATCTGGGGGAAGGCTTTGATTAATTGCGGTATTAATCCTATCGGTGCTTTAACTGGCTTTTATAATGGTGAAATTGTTGAATATTTGAAAGATGTTTTAGTTAAGGTTGTAGAAGAAGGTATTGAGGTAGCTGAGGAGAAAGAGATTGAACTTGAATTTGATCCTGTTTCTGAAATTGTTGAAGTTTGTAGGAATACGTCTGATAATAAAAATTCTATGTTACAAGATATTGAGGCTAATAAAAAGACTGAGATTGATTATATGAATGGTGTTATTTCTGGTTCAGATGTTTTTACGCCATATAATGATTTACTTTTTAATCTTGTTAAATCAATTGATTGTTATAGATTTGGGTGTTAATATGAAAGTTGTTATCGGTATTACTGGTTCTTCTGGAATTGTTTATGGCTTAAGACTTGTCCAAACTCTTAGAGCTAATGATGTTAGTACTATAGTTATTTCTTCTGAGATGGGGAAAGAATTAATTGAAGAAGAAGGAGATAACGCTCCAGTAGAAGAGGTTGAGATTGATTATTTAGATGATATGTTTGCTCCTACTGCTTCTGGAAGTTTTAAGTTTGATGCTATGGTGGTTGTTCCAGCTTCTATGAAGACTATTTCCTCAATATCCAATGGTTATGCCAATAGTCTTGTTACTAGAACCGCTGATGTTACTCTTAAAGAAGGTAGAGATCTTATTGTAGTTCCTCGGGAAACCCCTTTGAATACCGTCCATTTAAAAAATCTTTATAACCTGTCTAAAATTGGTGGCAAGGTACTTCCAGCTTGTCCTGGCTTCTATCATGACCCTACAAGTGTCATGGATCTTGTTGATCATGTTGTGGGAAAGATATTAGATTCTCTAGGCATTGAACATCACCTTTTCAAAAGATGGGGAGAAAATTCAGTCGATAATGGGAAAGAAGTAGAATTTAAGGTTCCAGTTACCATTAAGGATGCTAAAGAAAATATTAAGAGAAATGGAGGAAGATTTATTAAAAAATCTAGACAGATTGATACTTATTTTGAGTTGGACGACAATGAGATTTTAAGAGTTCGTGAAAGTGAAGGTAGAGGCAAATTAGGATTTAAAAGAATTCTTAGAGAGGATAATTCAGAATTTGATGAAATTGAGGCTGAAGTGGTTGATGCGAAGAAGATAATATCTATTCTGAATAACTTAGGATATGTTGAGAAGCATAAAGTGAAAAAGGAACGTTGGTATTTTAGTTTAGAAGAAGTTAAGTTAGAGTTAAATGATATTGATAATTTAGGGGGGTATCTTGATTTTGAGATAATTTCTGAGAATGAAGCAGAGGCAAGAGAGAATATTTTCAAAGTTATGGATAAATTGGGTTACTCTAAGAGCGATATTGAGTCTAGATTGTATTTTGAATTAATGGAAGAATTTGAAAAATCTTAGTTTGGATATTTTGTATTTTTAAGTGGGATAAGTTTAATATACGGTATTCAATTATTAGTTTTAGGGTAAAACATGTCCCCCCAGAATTCATTAAATAATGTTTTTGAGAATTTGATGAGTGATAACAGGATTTTCAAGAATAAAGAGGTTCTTAGACACTCCTACACTCCTCAAGAGCTTCCTCATAGAGAAGACGAGGTTCAAAGCATTGCTCAAGTACTTGTATCTGTATTAAGGGGGGAAACTCCTTCAAACATGTTTATCTATGGTAAAACTGGTACTGGAAAAACTATTACCGTCGAATATGTTACTAATCAGCTCAAGAATAAGGCTAAAGAGTATGAAACTGAAGCTGATGTTAAATACCTTAACTGTAGAGTTGTAGATACCCAATATAGAGTCCTTTCAAAATTAGCTCAGCATTATGGTGATGATGTTCCCTCAACTGGATGGCCTACTGATGAAGTTTATGAAACTTTTCTAAAAAATCTTGATTCCGATAAAAAATATCTTGTAGTTGTTCTAGACGAAATAGATCAATTGATTAAAAAAAGTGGAGACGATATTCTTTATAATCTATCAAGGATAAATAACAGCCTTGATAAAGCAAATGTTAGTATTATTGGAATTAGCAATGACCTTAAAGTTAAGGAAGAATTCGATTCAAGAGTAGTAAGTAGTTTAGGTGAAGAAGAAATAATATTCCCTCCTTATGATGCCGTCCAATTAAAAGATATTTTAGAGAAGAGAACAGATAAAGCCTTTGTAGATGGCGGTATTGGTGATGGTGTTATATCTCTATGTTCTGCTTTAGCCGCTAGAGAGCATGGTGATGCTCGTAAAGCGCTCGATCTTCTTAGAGTCTCAGGTGAGATAGTAGAAAGTGAGGGTCAATCTTGTATTGAACATGAACACGTTTGGAAGGCTAAAGACAAAATAGAGAGAGATCGAATATCCGAGGCAATAAAGACCTTACCCACACAATCTAAACTGGTATTATACTCAATTATAAAACTAGAGGGAGTAAAAGATAAAATTCACACCGGTGATGTCTACGAAGTCTATAAAGACCTAACCAGTGAAGTAGACATTGATCAATTAACTCAAAGAAGAGTCACCGACCTAATTTCCGAATTAGATATGCTGGGTTTAATAAATGCCAGAGTTGTCAGTAGAGGACGTTATGGGAGAAGCAAAGAGATGAATCTAGCAGTTTCAAAAGAACAAGCCAAAAACATATTGGAATCCGACTACAAATTGTCAAATCTCTCTAACTATAAAATACCGGAACTGAACAATAAGTTGAAGAACCAAGGGTGAAGTAATGAAAGAAATAGTGACTAAACTAAAAAATAACCAGATGTTCATCACCCCGGAAGCTAAAAAGAAAATTAATGATGAAACCGAACTTCAAGGGCTTTTAGATTTTTTAAAAAAAGAAGATATTGTATTCATAGACTCAAAAATTATAGAATCATACAAAAAAGAACAAAAAAGCAAGAAAAAAACTAAAAATAAATCTAAGACCAAAGAAAAATCATCAGAAAATCTAGATAATACCAGTGGAAAAGCCGAAAAAACAAGCAAAAATATAAATATTAATAATATTTCTCTTTCTGAATATCCAAAAACTGACATTAACCCAAAATCGAGCCAAATGGAGTCAGATTTTAGACTTATCAATGACATCAATGGAAAAAGTTATACTAAAGGAGAAAAAGAAGATTTTCTTTCCTATTTTAATGATAGATACAAAAAAATATCAAAGATTTTAAAGTCAAGGCTAAACGGTGTAATAAAGGCAAAACACCTTAGAGAGAACAGTGAAGAAGATACTCTAATCGGTATGGTAAAAGAAGTAAGAGAAGCAAATAATGGATTAATAATAGAGCTCGATGATAGATCAAAAAGCTTCAGAGGTTTTGTAAACAATAAAAGTGAAGCATTTGATAAAGCAACTAAAATTGTTCAAGATGAAGTTATTGCGGTTACTGGAAACCCTCAGAGTAATAATTTTATGTATATTAATGAGATTACTTTTCCTGACGTAAAGATGCCTGAAAATCGGGAGAAAAGAGACAATAATAAAGAAGTTTATGCTGCTTTTCTTTCAGATCTTCATTTTGGTAGCCATGAATTTTTAGCCGAGGCTTTTGAAAAATTTATTGAGTGGATAAATTGCGAAACAAATGATAAAATCGTAGAAAAATTAAAATATATAGTTATTGCCGGAGACATAGTTGATGGAGTCGGTATATATCCTGATCAAGAAGAAGATTTGTTATTAAAAGATATCTATAAGCAATATAAACTGGCTTCTGAGTACCTGGAATGCATTCCCGATCATATAGAAATAATTATTTCACCAGGTAACCACGATGCAACTAGAAGGGCTGAACCTCAAACTAAATTAGATAAAGATATAGCTGCACCTCTCTTTCAATTAGATAATGTCTCTAATATAGGTAATCCAGCTTTAATTTCTATTAATGATAAAAAAATATTAATATATCATGGCGGAAGCATGAACCCTATGGCCAATAATGTTTCCAGTCTTAGTAATGATCAACCTGATCAGATAATGAGAGAGTTAGTTAAGAAACGTCATTTGAATCCTATTTATGGCGGATATCCAATAATCCCTGAAGAAGAAGATTTATTAGTTATTGAGGACATTCCAGATATTATTCATAGCGGTCATGTTCATGTTTATGGTGACACTAGATATAGAGGAATCCTTTTGATTAACTCAGCTACCTGGCAAACTCAGACTGATTTCCAAAGGAGAATGAATTTAAATCCTACTCCATCTAGATTTCCTGTTGTAGATTTAAGTGATGGAACAATTGAGAAAGTGATAGATTTTGAGGTGGAAGATAGATGAGAGAGGAATATGAATACTTTGAAGAGTTGGAGAACAAACTGGAGGAATCTTATGATGTTGCTAAAGAAGCTAGGTCTAAAGGCAAAGATCCTAGTTTGGAACCTGAGATACCTGTAGCTGAGAATATGGCTATGAGGGTTGAAGGTTTAGTAGGTCCTGAAGGAGTTAGTGAAAGACTTAAAGAACTTGATGAAGAAGTCGGAAGGGAAATGGCTTCTTTCAGAATTGCTAAAGAGATAGTTACTGGAAAATTTGGTGATATGGGAAAAGAAGAAGCTGCTGAACAATCTATTAGAACTGCGCTCGCTATCATGACGGAAGGAATTGTCGCGGCTCCTCTAGAAGGTATTGCCGACGTAAAGGTACGTGAAAACTCTGATGGTTCTGAGCATTTAGCCATTTATTTTGCAGGCCCAATTAGGAGTGCTGGCGGAACTGCACAGGCCTTATCTGTTTTAATTGGTGAATATGTTAGGGATCTTCTCAAACTGGACAAATATAGACCTAAAGAAGAAGAAGTTGAGAGATATGTCGAGGAGATTAATCTTTATGAAAGACATGTTACTACACTTCAGTATTCTCCCTCGCTTGATGAGGTTCGAGACGTTATTAAGAACACCCCCATAGAGATCACTAG
>CAYTEI010000025.1:0-11462 GCA_964436705.1 uncultured Thermococci archaeon | reverse complement strand
AATTAACAAAATGCTTCGTTACATTAATAACTTGAATATGAGTGGATGGGGATGGCTAAGAAAATTTCATTCATCAGATAATGAGTCAGAAGAGGAAAGTAATAAAGATTTGGATGAATCTAAGAGTTTAGATGAGAATTATTATGATAAGATCGATAGTTATAGAAATGATAAATACATGAAGGATTTGATTGCTGGAAGGCCTTTATTCGGTTTGCCAAGTAGAAGAGGTGGTTTCAGGCTTAGATATGGTAGATCAAGAAATTCTGGGTTTGCTACTTGGTCTATTCATCCTGCTACTATGGCTGTTTTAGATGATTTTTTGGCTATTGGTACCCAAATGAAGACAGAACTACCTGGAAAAGCTTGTATTACAACTCCTAATTCAGATATTGACGGCCCTATTGTTAAGCTAGATAATGGTGACGTCGTTAGGCTTAATTCAGAGGAAGAAGCCTATAATTTTTTAGATAGAGTTGATGAGATAATTTATATTGGAGATGCCTTGGTTTGTTTTGGAGAATTTGTTGAGAATAATCATGAACTAACTCCAAGTCCTTATGTTGAAGAATGGTGGGTTCAGGACCTTGCTAAAAAAATGAACAGTTCAGGATTTGACGTGGAACCTTTTGATTATAATGTTTTTGATAAGGAGATAAATGGTATTGATGAGAACAAGTTAGTTAAAATTATGAAGTCACCTATGAAGGTTTATCCTAGTTTTGATGAATCTCTATATCTTTCCAATGAATTTAACATTCCTTTACATCCAAGATATCTTTATTACTGGAGCTCGATTAAGGTCAAAGAATTAGAAGAATTAATGGAAATTATTAATGATTCAAATAGAATAGAGGATGGAATAGTTGTAAGTTCTGGTAAATCAATCCTTGAGGATCTAGGAGTACCTCATAAAGTGAAAGATGATGATTTATTAATACCTGATCCGTGGTTTAGGCCCTTAGAGTTTCTCTGCGATGATCTTGGAGCCATAAATGAAAAAGATTATAGGAATGCTTTAGAGTGTTTGAAAGACCATTGTTCTGTTGCGATTAAGAATAAGGGGGCAGTTTTTGTTGGGGGTCGGATGGGCCGGCCTGAAAAATCTAAAGAGAGAAAGATGAGTCCTCCCGTTCATGTTTTGTTTCCGATCAGTGATAAAGGTGGGAGAACTCGAAATGTGGTTGAGGCAGCAAAACATGGAAGTGTAGAAGTTCAAGCAGCTGAACTTGAATGTCCGAAATGTGGAACTCTTTCAACTAAGAAAATTTGTCCTGAGTGTGGTGTTGAAACTGATCTTGTTATGCATTGTCCCGAATGTGGAGATGAATTGAAAGAAGGAGAATGTCCGAAATGTAATGTTGAAACAGTTCCATACCAGAATAGAGAATTTGATATTAAAAGTAAGTTTAGTAATGCTGTTGAAAATTCTAATAAAGAGGGTATTGGTTTAGTTAAAGGCGTTGAGGGAATGTCATCAAAGTATAAGTTACCTGAACCCCTTATGAAAGGGGTTCTAAGATCTAAAAATGATGTTTATGTCTATAAAGACGGAACCTCACGATTCGATATAACTGATGCCCCCCTAACCCACTTCAAACCAAAGGAAATTAATATTTCAGCTGAACTGCTCCGAAAAAACGGATATAAAGAAGATATCAATGGCAGACCACTTCGAAATGAGGATCAAATAGTTGAATTAAAACCTCAAGACATACTTCTACCTGATAACGCAGCTGATTACTTAATGAATGTCGCCAACTTTATTGACTCACTCCTTACCAGTTTATATGATATGGATTCTTATTATAATGTTGAGAAAAGAGAAGACCTAGTTGGGAAACTTGTCATAGGTTTAGCACCTCATACTTCTGCTGGCGTAATAGGAAGAATATTAGGATTTACAGAAGCAAAGGTAGGATACGCACATCCTTACTTTCATGCAGCAAAGCGAAGAAATTGTGACGGGGATGAAGATGCTGTCATGCTAGTTTTAGACGGATTAATTAATTTCTCCAACTACTACCTTCCAAACACCCGTGGTGGAAAAATGGATGCCCCCTTAGTGGTTACAACTCGTATTGATCCTAATGAGGTGGATGATGAAGTTCATAATATGGACATAGCCAATTATTATTCAAAAGATTTTTACGAACACACATATGATTTCCTTGATCCAAAAGAAGTCGATGTTGAGATCGTTGAGGAAAGGTTAGACAGAGATGATCCTTATTCAGGCTTCGATTTTACTCACGATACTTCAAATATTTCTGATGGTCCGGAAATTAGTTCTTATAAGACTCTTGGATCTATGGAAGAAAAGATTAGATCTCAATTTGGAGTAATTTCGAAGCTGAGATCTGTTGAAGCACCTGTTGTTGCCGCGAAAGTAATTGAAAAGCATTTCATTCCAGATCTTATTGGTAATCTCAGATCTTTCTCTGGACAATCGATGAGATGTGTCGACTGTAATTCCAAGTTCAGACGTATTCCATTAAGAGGTAAGTGTACAAATTGTGGAGGTAAATTAGTTTTAACCGTGTCTCAGGGATCAGTTGAGAAGTATTTAGATATGTCTGAGGAATTGATAGGAAAATATAGTGTTCCAACTTATACTAAGCACCGAGTCGAATTAATTAAGAAAGAGATAGCAAGTATGTTTGAAAGCGATCGGCAAACCTCTATTACTGATTTCTTCTAATTTCCTTATTTTTAAGTGATTGTTGTAAAGTCTTATAAGTTTGAATAATGTTGTTGTATAAGGTGCTATGGTGAAAAAGAAGATCTTTTTGGTACTTGTTGTGATTGTGCTAGTTGGAGGATTAGTGAACTATTATACCGATCATTATCAAGGGGGAGAAATATATGAAGCAACTCAGAAATCCAATTTAGTAGAAAGAGGATTTAAGGTTACTGTTAATATTAAAACTGTTGATAACAAAACTATTAAAGGCGAACTTTACACTGCTGAAGGTTCATCGCTCCTTATCATCAGTAATAATTCAAGAATATCTATAGGAGGTCCTTCTGCCACTAATGAAGATGTAAGAGCCAAGAAGATCGATGTGTTAGTTAAAGGAAAAGTGTTTAAATATGATTTACCCTTCTTTACAGGAAAATTTGAGAACATTTTAGAGAAGCTAAAAGATGAAGATGCATATTCAGAAAGATTTACGGGAACTATCTATCTGAATGATCATTTAAATGGAACAGCATTCGCTGAACTTAAGTATAATATGGATTTTCTGACATATGGTTCAATTAGTTTAGAGGAATCCTACTCCGAAGGCATGATTCTAAATGCTAATATGATTCCTATAGAATTGCTAGAAAAATATCTAAGCAATAAAGAGGGAACAATGTATGGTAATCTACATGTGAACTCAGAAAAAGATTATTTTCCGTTTAAACTAAGAGAGGTTAATACTCAATGAGTTCAAAGATCCCTTATCTGATACCAATCGGTTTCCTAACCTTCATTGCTCTAGGTTCAGCTAACTACAAAACCTTAGTAATTGGATTTATTTTTGCTTTATCTTTTGTTTACGGAATTATGAAAGGTCAAAATTTGAATTGGACGGATCATAGGGAGAAATACATCAATGAGAACAGAATTCTTTATATTTATTTAATAGGGATTCTTCTGATATTTCTTCAGCTTTTGTTAATAAGAAAGATTCCACTTCTTGACCCAATGGCAAAAGGGAGTTTGGATCCTATCCTAATGCTTTTAATTTACCTATTGGGGGTACCATCAAGCATTTATCTTTTCATGTGTAAAAAAAAATTATCAATTTTTTATCCAATTTTAATTACTCTTTTTGGTTATAGAACTCCTTTCTTAGTTGTTCTTATTGGTTTTATCGCTCATTATGTGTCAGAGCAAAGAGAAATAAGTAATTTAAAATTGATCTCTATAGTCTCATTAGGAATATTAGGGCTTTTTGGGGTTACTTTAGTCAGAGGAGGTGGAATTGAATCTTTATTAATTAGGCTGCAGGCTACTACTTCTGTTCTTGATTCTATAGTTAATGAGTTCCCTTTGTATGGACACTACTTTGGTAGTCTTCAGTGGGCTGGGATTGATTCGTATATAATCGGTGGTTTTTCTCCCAGAGCATTAACAGCAAGATTATTAGGAATAAGAAGTGGAGTTACGATAACTTCCACCCTCTTAGGTGGAATGTATATCGATTTCGGGATTTTTTCTGTGGTAGAAATTTTCATCCTAGGGGCTTTTTATGGGGTTCTGAGTCAAGGCGATAAATTTTTAACCAAAACAATTTATTATACTACTCTTGCTTATGGATTAGTAGGTATAGAAACCGGTATTCTAGATCTACCAGTATATATTCTATTCCTCATAGGTTTTTGGATAATTTTTAAGAACAAATACGTAATAAGGTGGGAGATTGAGAAACGATAGAATACTCTCAATTTTCTTGTTTTTTTATATTTTAGTAGCTATTATTAGCAAATTTTTATTCAAAAATGAATTAGGACAAATAAATGTATTCTCAGTATTATATTCATTAGCTTTCGTCGGCCTCATCATAGCCGGATATAAGATATCCAAAAAGGGTTTTCTAGGTGAAAAGAGATCTTATTTTTATGTTTTTGCTGGTTTACTGATGGGTGTCTCTATTGGAGTCCCCGGTCTAATAAGTTCCATGTTGATTCTTTTAATCGGAATAATAATCCTAAACACTGATTATAAGATTAAAGAGTATCTTTTCTATATTGGAGTAGGTTTAGTAATTTTTATTCCTTTAGTAGCTGTTTTTAACAATGTGATTCCTATCTTAAATCCAGAGATGCGGACCCAGAACTTAGTTAAGATTTATAGTTTATCAATAATGATCACCGCTTTATTAATCTCCTATAGACCCAATCTATTATTGTTACTATTTGGAGGGTTAATGGCACTTGTTTCCACGTTCAGATCTTATGGAGTTTTGATATTCTTTACCTACTTTTTTAGGACAGAAAGAAAAAAGAAATCAATAGTAATCGGATCAATGATTCTCATTTCCATATTCTTAGTAAGGTTCATAGTTTTAAAGCATAATTATCCTGTCTGGAGATTAGGATTTTTTAAATCCCTAATATATCGGATTGGTTTCTCATTCTCCGTTTTTGAAAAATTATTTGAGATTGGATTGCCTTTTGGAGAGCCTCATAATCTATTATTGGATCCTAATGCTAAAAGCTATGTAGCTGGAATCTTTGGAGCTACCGCCGAGTATACTTATACTATTTTCGGACAACCAGCACACGATATAGGCATATTGGGTTTTTTCGAGGCAATTCTTTTAGGTATGGGGCTTAGAGACACAGAGCAGAATTCAAAATTTAAGTCCCTCTATCTTGGTTTTTCTATCATCATTATTGAAATTGGATTGGATGCATTAAGATTCGGTATCTTAATGGGTTTGGCCTACTTTGCAATTGAAAAAGCAAGAAATCAAGACCCAATATTAATTAGTTATTTAAGAACTATTAGATCATCCTTAGATGAGATATTTGATAAATACTAATTATTTATATCCAAAAATGAAATCCTGGAGGATTTTAAATGAAAAAAAGAGTCTTAGGAGTTTTAATAATTTCACTTATATTTAGTTTAATTGCTTTTCCGTCAGAGATTAGTATTACTCATGATGAGGCGATTTATCTTAATATTGCTAGAAATTTAGTTCATGGTTTGTCTAATTTTAAATATCAAGATGCTTATATGATGTATAGGCCTCCAGTTTATATTTATACGTTATCCATATTTTTTGGATTTTTTAATAATGTTGATGTACAGTTACAAATATCTAGGGTAGTTTCAGCTATTTTTTATTCATTTACCTCTGTACTTGTTTACTACATAGCTAATATATTGTTTAATAATTCCAGAAAATCAATTCTTGCAGCTTTAATATTTATTATTAATCCAATAGCATTTATATTATCGAATAGAACTTTAGCTCATAGTCAATATACTTTCTTTTTTACTCTAACTATATTCTTATTTTATTTAGGCAGAAAAAAACAAAAACCTATTTATACTTATTTATCATTTATATTTGCTGGGATTGCAGTTTTAACTCGTTATACTGGCTTCATTATACTTGGAATATTATTTACTTATCTTTACATGGTAGATCATTGGTCTTGGTTAAAAAAGAAAGAATACTGGGTTGGTGCTGGACTATTTTTATTAACTATTTCTCCTTGGCTCGTATTAAATCATGTTTTTTATGGGGGGGCCCTTGAAGGATTTAAAGCTTCAGCTGAGGCAGCAACATTAGATAGACCTGTTACTCCAATTAAGTTTTTAACTAAATCTCTAAAAAATGCCTTACTTGGTTCAATATTATTGTTTTTGGGCTTTGCAAAACAGAAAAAGAATGAAAAAGGATGGTTACTTATAAGCTGGTTCTTTATTGGATTATTCGGGATCTTAACCATACCATATAAGACTGCAAGATTTTTAATGTTCATTATACCTCCTATGAGTATTCTAATCGGGGAAGGCATCTATTTCATAAAAAATGATCTGTGGAAAACACTAGAACATATAAATATAAAAAATTTGTCGAATAAAAGAACTAAAACCATACTTGCCGGATTATTAGTACTAGTGATTGTTATATCAGTCATTCCAGGAGCCTCCGCATATGGAGAATACAAAGAAAACTGGGATGAACGTAATGAAGGACCAGTACTTGTCTCAAGATATGTCTCCAAACTTGATCCTAATACTATCCTCGTATCTCCAGATATCTTTCCAATAATAAGTTTTTTCTCACCAAATTCGAAGATAACAGAACTCAAAGATCCTAATGCTCTAATGGAACAAATATATACAAGAGAATATGAAATTATAATTTGGGAAGAAGGAACCATAACTGAGAAAATTGAAAATCCAGACGGTTATAAAGTTTTGAAAACGTTCAATTTAGGTAAAACCTATAAAATCTTTAAAAAAGAATCATAATTACCTATCAAGTTCCGACCCTAATCCTTCCTCTTTAAGATATTGATCCCACTTTTCAGCATATTCCCGAAAGTAGTCATCACCAGTTTTGTCATGTAACCAAGTAAGAAGGTTAATATGTAATCTATGATAAACCTCGGTTGCCTCGCCATCAATATTGGAATATTTACTCCAATTACCAGTATCATACTCAGGAAGAGCTTTTTTAACACTCATAACTCCACTTTCAAACAGATCGTAAGCCCTTTGGTCCTCAGTAACCTGCCAGTAATAGTATAATCCCTTAAGTGTTATAATATGCCCATTAAGAATTAATTGATCTTGATTATAACTGTACTCAAGGAACCATGTCCCATACATAGATTTAGTAACTATTCTATTCTCCTCCACAGGCAGATTAAAAGAATTAAATAATAATTTTGAATTTTTGAGATATTTTTCTTCCCCGGTTATATTGTACGCCATTGCATAAGCACCTGCCCCAAGGCCCTGAGAGAATGAAGAGTACCAAGGTATATCTGATCCTTGAAACTCAAAGTAGGATCGTAAAACACCATAATCTATCCCCTTGAAGGATCTTTTTTCTAAATAATTTTTTTGAGAATCTAATATATTCAGGGCATTATCGTTATATCCGTCATGAAAATAATTATTTGCCCAAGAAATTGATGTGACAGGATAAAGATTTAAACCCTTCCCATTATAGTATACGAAAGGAACAGGCGTTTTTAGAGAAGTATTCTTAACTTCTTTGTATCCTTCCCAACGAGAGGAGTTCCAAAAAACTGCACCCGAGAATTCATCTTCATTTACCCCATATCGAAAGAAAAAAATGTTATTAGCTCTTAAAGTATCAGTTAATATCCTGAACTCAGTTTCAGTCAGATTTCTTTCTCTTGCTAGATTACGAAACTTCTTAACATGATAACCTAAGTCCTCAGAATTATCTAAATTTTGATTTTCTTTATCAAGAACAGACTTACTCAATTCTTGCTGAATTTCATGGTTCTCAATGATCAAAGCTGTAATTTCGTCTCCAAGATTATTAGAATTGTTGTAAGCCTGTGAAATTAATTTATCTTCACCATTAATCGATAAAGATCCGTAAGCATGATCCTTTCGAATTAAGACCGCTTTATCATTAATCTTTATAGGTTTGAATTGTAACGAAATGGATCTTTTATCACTGGGAAATATATGAAAGATTTTTCTATTTATCGGGTTCTTATTATTAGAACCTGAGAAATCAGAAATATTAAGCATCAATCTATTTATCTTTTCGATCTTAGGATTTTTGATAATGAATTTTTGATTCTCATTATCTTCATTTACATTATATTCCTTCTTATTCAATCTGATCTTAGAAATACTAATATTATGAGATCTTATAACTATTCTAGATTTATTAAAAGAAATATCTACAGAAATTTGATGAGATTTTTCGTCCGTAGAATTATCTCCTCTCCACGAAGATCCATCCATCACACATCCCGAAGTAAAAACTAAAAATAAGATTATCAAAACCAATAATAACTTTTTCATTACATTTCACTATATCAGATAGGGGATAAAGTTAAAAATATTTTTGGAGTTTATTAATACAAATATTTAGAACCTACATTTGGTAAGAATCTTAAAAAAAATGTATGAAGAGGTCATAATAATGGTTAATAAGGCTGTTATTCCTGCTGCCGGTCTTGGCACACGATTCCTCCCAGCATCAAAAGCACAACCCAAAGAAATGATGCCAGTACTCGGAAAACCCACAATACAATACGTAGTAGAAGAAGCCGTAAATAGCGGAATAGATGATATCTTGATCATAACTGGCAGAGGAAAACAAGCAATAGAAAGACACTTCGACAAATCATACGAACTAGAACAAGAACTAAAGAAGGCAGGAAAGGAGAACCGCCTCGAGAGAGTAAAAGATATTTCTGATTTAGCTGATATCCACTATGTTAGGCAGAAAGAAAGACTAGGACTAGGAGATGCCGTACTATATGCAAAGAAGCATGTAGATAATGAAGAATTCGCCCTACTCCTAGGAGACACAATAATGAGAGAAAACCCACCAACCACAAAACAACTAATCCAACAACACAAAGAATTTGGAGATTCAGTTGTTAGTCTAGAGCGAGTACAGTGGGACAAGGTACCAAGCTACGGAATAGCCAGCATAGATGGAGACCTAGACCAAAGAAGCTTCCCCGTAAAAGATTTCATAGAAAAACCTGACAGAGACAAAGCACCCAGCAACCTAGCAATAACAGGAAGATATATTTTAACTCCGAAAATATTTGATTTACTGAAAGATACAGACCCTGGAGTTGGTGGCGAGTTACAACTAACAGACGCAATAAGAAAACTAAAAAACGTAAGAGGATACGTAACCCAAGGAAGAAGATACGACATCGGAAATATCCCAGACTGGATAAAAGCCAACATCCACATAGCACATAAAGAGAACTACAAAAACATAGAATTAGAAAACTATATGAGGCGATTACTAAATGAAAAAGAATAAAAGAGTACTCGTAACCGGAGGAGCCGGATTCATCGGAGCCCACCTATGCAGATCTCTACTAGAATATGGATACGAAGTCATCGCTCTGGATAACCTCGTCAGCGGTAGAACCGAGAACCTAAAAGAAATATTCTACCACGAAAACTTCACCTTCCACGAACATGATGTAACAGAATTCATACACATCCATGGCGAACTAGACTGGGTACTACACCTAGCCAGCCTAGCATCACCAATATTCTACAAAGAAAACCCAATAAAAACCCTAAAAGTAGGAGCACTAGGAACACACAAAGCACTAGGACTGGCCAAGCAGAAAAACGCCAAATTCCTATTCACCAGTACTAGTGAAGTATATGGTGATCCTGAAGTAAGTCCACAACCCGAGACCTATCGAGGGAACGTAGACCCAATCGGGCCAAGAAGCTGCTACGACGAATCAAAAAGATACGGAGAATCCATCATAAAAGCCTACAAAGACAAACACAACCTAGAAGTAAGAATAGCCAGAATATTCAACACCTACGGACCAAAAATGAGAAAAGACGACGGAAGAGTAATCCCAACCTTCATAACCCAAGCCCTAAACAACAAAAACCTAACCATACACGGCAAAGGAACACAAACCAGAAGCTTCTGCTACATAAAAGACATGGTAGATGGATTACGAAAATTAATGAATAACGATGTTCAGAAACCAGTAAATCTAGGTAGTACAAACGAGATCACAATAAAAGAACTAGCAAAAAGAATAATAGAAATAACAAACACTAATAGCGAGATCACCCACGAACCTAGACCACCACAAGACCCAAACCAAAGAAAACCCGACATAACAAAAGCCAAAAAAGAACTAAACTGGAAACCAAAAACAAAACTAAAAAAGGGACTACAAAAAACAATAAAATACCTCAAAGAAAGGGATCAAAAATGAAAGAATCAAGCGCAATGATACTAGCACTTTTCTGCGCAATACTAGCCTCTCTAGGCCAGACATTCTTCAAGCTTGGATCAAACCAGGTATCAGCAGATATCATGAGCTGGATTAAAAACTGGCAAGTAATCATCGGAATCATACTATACGGATCATCAGCCCTACTATTCATAATAGCCCTAAAATTCGGACGACTATCAATCCTATACCCACTAATCTCAACAAGCTACATATGGGTAACTCTAATCTCCGGATACTACCTAGGAGAAAAAATAAACTACATAAACTACATCGGAATAACCCTCATAATCATCGGAGTCGCCATCATCTCATCGAAAGGTATGTGATAAGCTTGCTGTCAGTGGTAATGCCTGTTTACAATGAGAATCAATTTATAAGAGAGATTTTACTAAAGGTTCAGAGTGTTGATATTGAGAAGGAAATAGTTATAGTAGATGATGGATCTACAGACGGAACAAGAAAATTCCTCAAGAAATTACAAGAAAAAAAAGAAAAAAGTGAAACTCTACTGCTAAATAATGGTTCTGAGTTGAGGATTGATAATATTCGGATATTCCTACAACCAGAGAACATGGGGAAGGGAGCAGCACTAAGAAAAGGCTTCAATAATATCAACGGAGAAATAGTTATTGTGCAGGATGCTGATTTAGAGTACGACCCAGAAGACTACAAAAAACTAATTAAGCCAATAGTGGATGGTAGAGCCGATGTAGTATACGGATCCAGATTCCTAACAGGTAAAGAGCATCGAGTACTATACTTCTGGCACTCGATAGCTAACAAATTCCTCACCCTATTATCCAACATGTTCACAGACCTAAACCTAACCGACATGGAAACATGCTACAAAATGTTTAAAGCCGAAATCCTAGAAGATATCGAAATTCAAGAAGACGCCTTTGGAATAGAACCAGAAATAACAGCAAAAATATCTAAAAAAGACTTCATAATCTATGAAGTAGGAATCTCATATCACGGTAGAACCTACGAAGAAG
>CAYTEI010000024.1:0-18159 GCA_964436705.1 uncultured Thermococci archaeon | reverse complement strand
GAAAGTATAAAAGAAAAGATTAATAAAAATGAACTAAAGAAAAAACCAAACCCAAAACCATCCAAAATGAAATCAACAAAAAATATACCTAAAAGAAATAATCACCATACCAATAACCTCAATAACCCCCCCAGGATGCCTAAACAATACACAAGATCAAACCGGGAACTTCCGACTACTAATAAGCGCCCAACCAACAAAAATAGACAATTTCGAATACCTAAACGTTACACTAAACCAAGCAAGAACAAACAAAAAACACAAATTACACCGAAGAAACAAATGAAACCAAAAAATTCAGTCTAAACAACACACTAACAGACCTAACCCAAGTAAAGGACGAAAAAACAATCTCAGTACTAGAACCAAAACTTAAACCAGGAAATTACCCCAAAATCGAATTATACGTAGACGATGCTAAAAGAATAACCAACAACAAATCAGCCGAAATAAAAGTACCAAGCCAAAAACCCCAAATAACAAAACCATTCCAAGTAATACCCGAAAAAACAACAAGCTTCGAATTCGACATAAACCTAATGAAAAAATGACTCGAAAACCACTACAACCTCCTACCAGTAATCTCAAAAAACCAAATACCAGGGAAAAACGTAGAAATAAAAGAAACCAACCAAGAAGAGGAAAACCAACAATAAACCCCTCTAATCCTCCCCATCACCACCAAAACCTATCTTATCACGAAACTTAAACTCCGGAATAGAAGATCTCTCCCCAATGAAACCATTATCAACTAACTCCTCCTGAATATCATTCAACCTACCAACAACCCGATTATTATAATGCCTCACCAACTCCAAAACCAACCTCCTACTCTCATAAAATTCATCACCACTACTATCAACTTCACCGGACTCCAAACTATCAAGTCTCCGATCAATATCCTTCAATTCCTTAACAACTGATTCATACAAATTTCTATTATCATCATTATCTAAATCCTTAATTAAAGATAGAATAGAATCTATATTAGAAGATTCTTCACCATAAACCCCATCAATACTCTTAACCTCTGATTTACCCTCTGCTTTATCCTCACAATATATTTTATGAACATTCAATGGCTTTCCATCAGCAAACTTCTCACCACAAAAAGGACACTCCTTCTTACCAGACATATCAAAAATAAAAGTCCCAATTATTAGAACCTAACGAACAACCCAAAAAACAATCAAAAAGGCATAGACTACTGCAAATTCAAAGTTTCCTTAAGATAAGCAGCAGGCGTAGTAAAACTAACTATACCCGAAGAACCAGACTCAGGCTCTACCTTACCAACAACCTGCGTCCTAGTATCAACACCACCAAAAACCGCAGTAGAATTAACCAATAATCCCACCTTATCCTCATCATTCATCACCACAGAACCAGAACTATCAAAAGAACCATCATAATCCTGCAAAACCACAACCGCAAACTCAGAATCAGTAGTAGCCGACCAAGAAGAAACATTGAAAATATTATTCATACCCCCACCACTAGCATCATACACCCCCACAAGCTCCCCACCCGACTTTACATCATTAAACCTAAGAACAGACTGAATTTCACCATTAGATAACCTAACTGTAGATTGATTAAGATCTATAGGTGATCCACCCATACTAGGACTAATATATATAATAAATTGATTAAGAGTACTATTATACACATGCCCACCCACAGAATCCACATAAACACCCGAACTCACTTCCTCAGTAGTTTCTCTACCCACATTAACAGCCTTTTGCTGAAGATAACCTGAAGTCTGTATCAAAGCCGCAGCAGCAACCGCCGATACCAATATCATTGCAATAAATACAATCATCGTCCCAATACCTACTTGACCTTCACTGCCCCCGAATAGATCAGTTAAAAAATCAAAACAACTCAAGTCCCCATCAGAACCAGTTGAAAGAATAAAGAAGCGGTTTACGTAACAATGTTACACCACAACATGTAACAATGTTACACAACACACACAAAAAAAGAAATAAAACTATCCAAACCAATAAACCAAAAATCTAAAAAATATAACCCACACCAAAACGGACAAAATAACAAACCGCAAAAAATAATAAGAATCAAAAACACCAAACAAAAAAGCAACAACTACAAACCCAGTACAACGAACAAAAAAATAAATCACAAACCCCTAAAACAAAACAATAACCCAAAAACCGCAAAACAATAGAAAAAAGGAAAACCATAAAGGTACCATAGTAAATCCTAATAGGAGCACTAAATTTAAAAAAGAGGTAGGTGAATAATCTATATGTCCAAACCCGATTTCAAAGGGAAAAAGTATTACCAGAACGAAGACGTTGCCACAGAATACGACGAAAAAAGATTTGGATCAAAAGGCGGAAAATATATAAGAAATATCGAAAGCAAAGTATATCTAAAATTAATCGGAGACATCGAAAACAAAGAAATACTAGATGTCGCCACTGGAACGGGAAGACACGCTATCGATATGGCAAAAAAAGGAGCCAAAGTAACAGGAGTAGACGTATCACGCCCAATGATCAAAAATGCAAGAAAAAAAGCTGAAAAAAGAAACGCAAATGTCGAATTTATACAAGCAGATGCCAATAAATTACCATTCAACAAAGACGAATATGACATAGTCACATGTTCCCGACTTTTACATTTAGTCGAAGAAAGAAAACCATTCATATAATCGATGGCCAGAATCGCAAATGAAAAAATCGTTTGTGATATCTTTAGCTCCAAAAGCCTCAGAGTACTATATAATTGGGCATTACCCATGGGAAGTACCTTAGCTAATCCAAATGAAATAAAAAAGATATTCAAAGAGATAGGAACAACTAATCTTGAAGAAGAAAAAAGATTCTTCATACCATATGGTGCGATTAGAAACCGATCTGGATTAATTACCGATATATTAATTAAAAGTGATCAAATCCTCTCAAAAAATAAAACATTAAAAAACCTAAACTCCGTAATATACTACTCTGGAGAACTAAAATAACCTTTAAAATACTTAAGAATCTCCCAATCTATTATAAATACCTATAAATCTTTGTAAAAAGGTAATACACGAAAGTATAAAAACTAGGATTAAACCATACTGAAGCGCCTCAGCCAAAAAATAAGTTAAAAGTCCTCCCAAAAATATTATCGACATTCTATCCGATCTACCTAGAATTCCCGCATAAAGCCTTTCATTAGTCAATGCCTGCGCTTGCGTTCCAAGATAAGAAACTAACAAAACAGTAACCGATGTTATTAAACCTAACCTAAAATCCACAATATTAGAAAAAGCAATACCAATTATTATAGCCTGATCAGACAATCTATCTATCGTATGATCAATAAGATCACCCCTCAAGGATACACCATTTTGTCTAGCTAAATCCCCATCCAGAAGATCCAAAAAACCATTAATAGCAATTAAAAAGGATCCAATTATATAATATCCTTGAACAAAGGAAAATCCAGAAGCGATTGCAGCTAATAAACCGAGTAAAGATACATGATCTGGATTAACATCCACTAAGAAGGGACTTATTAACCTATCTTTTATTTCTGGATGATCCTCAATTAACTCTGATAACATACTTACACTTCTATACGATCCATTCCTTTAAATTATAATTCCCTGAAATATAATTACATATAGGAAGCAAATCCCCTAAAAAGCCTTAAAAGTTATCGGGGGAAACACGAATTTATTCTACGATTTCTAAATAGAATACACTGGCGTTACTAATAATAGTTTTGATCATAACTCAAATCATAATAGGAATCTAAAACATTCAAATTAACTGAAAAATTAAATAGAAAGAAACCCTCTCTTAATAACCCCAAATACTAACTATTAAAAGTTTAGTTCCTGTTAAGTAAGATATTCGTATCCTTTCATTACACTTTCTAGAATATCATCTCTTATTTTCTTGTACTTGTGTTTTCTACCTACTTCGTATTTTTTACGTTCGGGTCTTTGTATTTGAACAAAGAAGCCATAATTCATAGGTTTAATATACCCAATTTTCTTTTTTCTACCCCCAGGATTTGCTACTATTAGACTGATCCATTTATACTCGTGATCCCAAGCTTTTCCTGTTGGTAGAATGAAATTTATGTCACCAAGGTTTTTTACTCTTCTAAGTAAATCTCTTACATTTTTTCTCTGTCTTGGAGGCATTAAAGATATTAATTTTGTTAAATCGTTTGATGAAGACATGCTCATTACACTTGAAGCTTCGTTTGTAGGAATCTCTCCTTCAATTTTTTCGATTAAATTGTTTACAAAGTTCTTACTTAAAATGTTAGCCTGTTCATGGAACTCTTCAGGAACTTTTTGCTGTATTATTTCAGTAATTTCGTTAGTTATCTTTTCTTTTGACTTTTTTAGTTTTTTTATATCTTTAAGGGTTCTTTTTATTTCATTTGAAGCATTTACTCCTTTTTGATTCCTCATACCCTCTTTTGAGATTAAATTAAGCTCATTTGATCTAGACCTGAACTCATTTAATTCAAGAGAATTAACAAGACATTCTCCGCGATTTTTTCCCCAATTAACGTTATATATCTCTAATAATTTTCCATTTGTAATTACCAGCCATTTTGTATCGCTCATTTTTGCATAATCAATAAATTTATCTACCGTAACATCATTGATAGTTTTATTTAATGGTTCTACTTTAATAAGAAGCTGAATTTTCTCATTCAATTGAAAAGCATAATCTAATTTAATTGTCTTAGATCCTAAACTAATTTGATAGTTTTTTATAACATCTTCTGAATCAATACTCCAACCTAAAACTTCAATTAAAGGATTTATAATCTTAGACTTTGTATTAACCTTATCCAAATCAGAACGATTCTCTATTAACTTCGAAACCCTTTCGACATAATTATTTAATTCGGATTCATCCAACATGGAAACACACCCTAATTAAGGTAATAATATATAAAATATTTTTGATACTAAACAATAAGAAAAACATTCCCAAAACAGAATAAATAAAGAAACTACCCAAAGAACAAATCAAACTAACAACAAACAAAAAAAAACATCCCTCATCATCAAATACTTGGATAATTTAATCGATGCTAATAATAACTCTACCTTTTGATGACCCATCCAACATTTTTTCCATCTCTTTACCAATATTTTCTAATGAAATCTCTTTAACTCTCTCTTCTAAAGTATCTAAGTACCATTCTGAACTTAATTTATCCCAAATTTCCAACCTCAAATCCATCGGCGACTCTGCAGAAGCCACACCTAGTAAATTAATTCCTCTTAAAATAAATGGGTACACAGAAATTGGCAGATCAGATGAAGCAACATTACCACAACAGGTAACTGAACCATCATACTTAACAGATTTAATTCCAGTTGCCAGAATGTTACCACCAACAGTATCAACCATCCCAGCCCATCTCTCAGATAATAATTCATGGTCCGAATCATCATCTACTTCATTTCGATGTACGATCCTAGAAGCTCCTAAATTCTTTAGAAAATTAGCTTCATCAATTTTACCTGTAGCAGCGACTACATCAAAACCCTCTCTAGAAAGAAAGTCTATTGAAAAACTCCCTACACCACCCGTGGCTCCTGTAACTATAATTTCACCATCTTCAGGAGAAACACCGCTCTTCAAAAGTTTATAAACTGATAAAGCTGCAGTATAACCAGCAGTTCCATAAATCATACTTTCTCTCAGAGTAAGATTCTCCGGTTTTTCAACTACCCAATCATAGGGTACCTTAATATACTCCTGATGACCACCATCTGTATCCATCCCTAAACCGTAACCAGTCACTATTACTTTCTCGCCAGAAGAAAATTTCTTTACTGAACTCTTTTCAATAACACCAGCAGCATCAATCCCTGTAGTATGAGGATAATTCTTCGCTATCCCCTTCTTACCTATAGAAGCAAGCGCATCCTTATAATTCAAAGAAGAATATTCTACATTGATTAATACTTCATTATCACCTAATTCTTCGACTTCTCTCTCCTTAAATTTCCTAGTATACCTACCATTATCCTCTTCCACCACAAAAGCCTTGTAATTATGTGAATCCATAATAAGCCTTATACCTATAAACAACTCAATTAACTAATAATTTTTCCTTGCCTCAATTAAATGATTTTTAGGTTTGAACGTTAGAATAATTATTTTTTTTTACTTCTTAAAATCCTTTTTTTATTTTAGTATTTGTCTTATCCGGTGAATTTATTTCGGAATGGATTAGGTAAATATTTATATCTATAAGAATTAATTCTTTCCGTGATATTGTGTCTGATCTTCCTATTTTAGTGGATCTGCATGAGAATATTTTCTTTAATAGAGATGAAGAAAAGGTTGTGATCCTTGATAGAAGAAAATTACCGAATGATTTAACTTATTATCGTTGTAAAAAATATGAAGACGTTGCGAGAGCCATTGAGAAGATGGTGACACAAAGCCTGGGTGTTTCTCCTGCAGCTGGTTACGGCGTAGCATTATCAGCTTATGAAGCTCGAGATAAGAAGCCTGAAGAGAAAAGAAAATATATACATAAGGCTATAGAACGGATGAAAAATACTAGGCCAACACAGACTTCATTACATCATTTGGTAGATGAAATGAGGGATATAGCAAATGAGGTTATTAAAGAAGACAGAGATGTTTTCAGGACATTAAAAGAATGTGCTTACAACTGGACTGAACATATTATGACTATTTCAAGAGATATGGGTAGATATGCTTCTGAAATAATAGAGGATAAAGATACTGTATTAACACATTGTTATGGAGGACCGGCTATATACTTTATGGGGCATTACGCAAGAGAGAACGGAAAGAAAGTTGATTTTTATACAACTGAGACTAGACCTTATCTTCAAGGAGCAAGACTAACAAGTTTTGCTTTAGATCAAGGGGATTTTGAGGTAAACTTAATAACGGATGGAATGACAGCACAATGCATGCGCGAGAATCTTATAGATAAGTTTATAACTGGAGCAGATAGAATATCTATGGATGGCGGAGTTGCCAATAAGATCGGGACATATCAAATTGCCCTCGCAGCAAACAACTACAGCGTACCCTTCTACGCTCACTCATACGATGGCCCAGATAGAGATACACCAACCTGGAAACATATTGAAATTGAGGAAAGGGACCCAAAAGAGATCTTTGAATTTAATGGAAAGAGGATTAGCCCTATCGGGATCAAAGGATATTATCCTGCTTTCGATTGCACACCACCAGAGCTAGTAGAAGGAATAATCACAGAAAAAGGCATATATAAACCAGAGGAAATACAAAATTTCTTCGAAAAGTAAGAAATCTATTTTTTCCTATCTTATTTTATATAATCGAGAATAAGGTTAAAATCATTAAAGTCAGCGATAACTACATCGACCTCCTCGATTTCAGAACCAATACTTATACTAAATCCAGAAGCTTTAAACATTCTTTTATCGAATTCACTATCACCTACTCCCACACAATCCTCCTTACGTATACCACGTTCATCACAAATCCTTTCTAAAACTAAATCTTTTCTATGTAGGTTAACTCGTTTAATTCCTTTTCCAGTTAAGTAACCGTCTTCGTCGGTTTCAAATCCATTCGCATATACTTCAGGAATTCCTAGCTCCTCAGCGACTAATTCAGCTTGGATATCAATTCCAGCTGAAATAATTACTGGGTCATAATCCTTTCTTTTAAGTTCAGCAACTACTTTCCGTGCGTCTGGAGCCAATTCATATTCTTTTAATATTCTCTTAATATCGGATAAATGAGGAGTAGGCTCCCACAAAGAAATAACTCTTCTCATAAATTCAAGATAATCAAATTCACCGTTTAACCAATTATTAAAAACTTCTAGGGCCTCTTTTTCAGTTCCGTAATATTCATTCACCTTTGCCCAACTTTGACCTTTTATTAACGTACCATCCATATCAAATGCAATTAAATTTTTCATAAAATCACGAAGTTTAAGTCTGATTATCTTAATTTAAAAATAAATTTCCCCTTTAATCCAAATCTCTATATTTTAAGCCTAACTTTAACTCTAAACTTTCACATACTGTTACTGAACTATCTTTTTAAATACTTATTCCTATTTAGTATAATAAAAATTTATCAATGTTAAATTAATACCTAGAATACTAAATTGAGAGGTTTGTTATATGTTTTATTTATTACAAAATTTAAGCATAAGTCCTTAAAGGAGTTTTAATGAAAATTCTATAACAAACATTGGATATAATATTAATAAAAAAAATATCATTGAGTTTCGAGAGATTTGACCAAAAATATATAAAAATATTTATAAATTCCTTTAACCTTACGCGAGGATCTAGTGAAAGGAAAACTTTATGAATTTATTAAAGTTTTTAAACCTCAAATTTAGTATTTAATTGCCAGATTTGGTTGAGCATTTTTAAATTGATGGTGTTTAACTTGTTAGGTATTCCCTTTAATATTGATTATTGGTTAAAGAAATTTGAAGAAAATTATGAAGGTCAAGTAATTTATTTTTCTGATGATGGAAATAAGAATAAGGATTTTTCACCATATTTTGAGCAATGCTCTAGATCGATCAAAAAAAGAGGTTACTTAACTAAGAATGAGTTTATCTCAATTGGAGATTTAAAAGCTCCAAGTGCTACCAATTGGTATTTTAAAAACTCTGAAAAGGAAATAGAAGAGATTACACGAACGGTATTTGAAATAAATTCTCTAGATGGAAAAATTGAAAAGTTAATGCAGCTTAAAGGGGTGGGTGTTCCAGTATCTAGTGCTATATTAACTGTTTTATATCCTGAACAATACTGTATATATAATTATAATACCCTTAGAACCTTGATCTGGGTCTCAAAGGACCTTCATGAATATAAAAAGTATTACAAAGCCCTTGAATGGTTTAAATCGGGAGATGTCGAATCTTACCTTAAATATCATAAAAACTTAGAGAAAATAGGAAAAAAACATAATAAAAGTTCCAGAAAAATAGAAATTTCCTTTAGACAGTATGATAAGGCAAAAGGTGAAAAACCTGAAGTAAAACAAAAAACCATAGAAGATTATTTGTAAAATTAAATTAAAAAGAGAAGTGAAGAATTATTTAAAGAAAATGCATCTAAAACGATTCTATGTTTTAAAATATCTCCACTGAAGGAATCAGGAATTGGAAGCTGTAATAATTTGAAAAATGTATCTATCTTATTTCTAAACCTTAAAGATAACATAAAGTTCCATTGTGAATCAATCCAATCAAATTCTTCCAAGATATCTTTCTCATAATAAAGAGATTCCTTCTTTATTTTGTCTAATTGTAGGTTATTAAGTAATATATTAGCGCCTTTTAAAGCATGAGTGATCCCTTCACCAGTTAATGGTGATACAATTCCTATAGACTCCCCTACACCTATAACAGGAGGATCAGTATTTACGAAAAAAGGCCTAGATTTTGAAGGAGGAATTAAACGAATCATTGATCCATCTCTACTTAATATCTCATGATCTTTACCTTCTAGGAAATTTTCTGTTTCAGCCCTTGGATTCTTATCAAAAGCCCCACAGCCTACTCTATACTTATTACCGTTGAGTGGAAATACCCATAAATACCCAGATCCCTTTATCTCAAAGTAAAAATCGTTTGGCAGGCTTTCCGATTCAACCAATAATTGAAAACATGGAATATACCAGTTTGAATTCAATTCGTTTTTACTTTCAGGTAATATATCTCTTTCTGCCCCCGTGGCATCTATGATCAAGTCAAAATCTTTCAATTTATACCTAGTAACCTTCTCTTGGAATTTAGTTTCAAATTTTCCACTTTCTAAAATATCTGTTAAGAATTGATTCTTATCAAAAGTAATAGTGTCACGATTAACAAAGAAATTAGTGATAAACTTTTTTTCTGATTTTAGAAGATATTTTGAAGGTTCAAGACCAAGTTCTTCAGTGTATTTTTTTAAGGTACGGCGACTAGTGCCCCAAGCACAATGATTACCTAATTCTTTTTTCTCTCTTTTATCAAATACTACAACTTCATTATCATTGGATAGTTTATGAGCTAAATAAGAGCCAGCAACTCCAGCTCCAGCAATTCCAACTTTCATTCAAAATCTATTAAATTTATGTCGTAGTGATTTAAAAAAATTTTTGTATTAAATATAAAGTCAGAGATTTGAATTAATTCATTTAGTTTATATTTTAGTTTTTATAAAAAGAAGAATAAAACTATGTTTAGGCTTATGTAAAATGAACCTAAGTTTTTTTGTATAGAAATTAAAATATTTTTATAAAATAAGAGTGTAATTGAGGATTTAGGTTAACGATGGTTTCCATTCATAATCTAATCATATTTTCGTGAGGGAATTTATCAATTCAGTATTTTCTGAATATATTTTTTTTCGCTAGAAGTGAGGATCATAACTTTTAAATAATCATTTGGTGATTAGATGTTTGATTATTAATGATCCAGAGAATTGGAAAATTGTCTCAGGGAAGTCAGGGAGTTGATATGTTGGTTAATTCTGGATCTGGTGTTGCTTTTGTCTCTTTAGGATTAAGTTCAACGAAGGAGAAGAAATGAATATTCTTATTCTTAAGAGACGCCTTCCAGGTGTCCCTTAAGGCTATTCTAACTTAATTTTCTAAGATTCTATGTTTGCTTATATTAAATTTTACATATAAATCAAAATTTAAAGGTGATTTGTCTATGGAAATATTAGATACTACTTTAAGAGAAGGTGAACAAACTCCAGGAGTTACTTTTTCAAATGAAGAGAAATTAGAAATTGCAGATTTACTTGATCAGTTTGGGGTCGATATAATTGAAATTGGACACCCCACTGTTTCAGAAGATGTGCGTGAGGCCTGTAAAAAATTGAGTAATCAAGATTTTAATTCAGAGACTTTAGGACATGCAAGAGCTAGAAATGATGATATTAATGATGTAATCGATGTTGGAGCTGAATGGGTTGGAATTTTTCTTGGCACATCAGATATCAGCTTAAAGCATAATACTAATCTAACTAAAGAACAAACCTTAGAAAAAATTAAAGAAAGTATTATCTATGCCAAAGATCATGGTTTGAAAGTAAGATATACACCTGAAGATGCGACAAGAACTGATTGGGATTATCTTTCAAAGGTGTTAGAAGTTGCTGAAGTTGCTGGTGCAGATAGGATTAGTATTGCTGATACTGTTGGGACTATGACTCCTGTGAAAATGTCGAATTTGATTGGTAAAGTAACGAATCACGTAGATATTCCAATCCATGTTCATTGCCACAATGATTACGGTATGGCCGTGGCTAACTCCCTAGCTGGATTTAGGGGTGGGGCACATTTAATTGATGTCGCTGTAAATGGTCTTGGTGAAAGAACCGGAATTGCTCGTACTTCTCCAGTAACTGTAGCTTTAAAACGGTTGTATGATATTGATAAAGGATGGGATTTTGAATTACTTCCAAAAATTGCTAAAAAGGTAGGGAGATATTCTGGAGTGTTTAATTCTGAACAGGCTCCAATAGTTGGAGAATATGCTTTTTCACATAAGGCTGGTGTCCATACTAAAGCGGTCATAGAAAATCCGAAAACTTATGAGGCTATTCCGCCAGAAATAGTAAATAAAAAAAGAGAAATTGTAATTGATAAATACACTGGTAGAACGGCTGTTCAAAAAAGGCTTGAGGAAATGGGGATTGAGCTAGAAGAGGAAAAATTAATAGAGATTGTGAAAAAAGTGAAAGAGGAGTCTGGCAAAGGTAAAAGAAAATTTACGGATGTTGATTTACTAGAAATTGCTGATGATATTCTGGATCTGGATATTAAAAGTCGGAATCCCGTAGATGTTGAATCATTGGTTTCCTTTGAACTAAAAAGCGGTTCTTATACAACCAGAACGACTAGAAAGCTTATTTCCCTAGATGAGGTTCAGGAAGTTTACGAGGTAACCGGTGATCAGGATATTTTAGCTCAATTAGAAGTGAAATCTATACAGAGACTTAATGATACAATTGAAGAACTTAGAAATTTAGAAGAGGTCGAGAAGACCAGTACCAGTATGATACTCAAAGATTATCAGTATGAAGAAGAATAAAAATATTTTTCTCTTTTCTTCATTCGATCTGTGATTTATCGAATTCATCTACTACTTCAAACCTTCTTTGTCCTATATGAGGGTCCTTCATTCTACTTTCTTCTAAAGGGGGCAATTCTTTAACTATCAATTCAAGTTCATATTTTTCTCCTTTGGATACCTGCTTTTCAATTCTTTTTTCGGTGTTTCTGACAATTTGAGAGGGTATATTAACAGCAACGATAAATTTAGCTTTTAGCAGGTTTTTTAATGGGTATTCGTGGAATTGGTTCTGATAGTTTGTTTCAAAAAAATTCAATTGTTTTTCCATCTTATTGTATGAATAATTTTTACTGGAACAGGAAACTACCTGCCCTATTATTATTTCGCCACCATCATATGATCCAGTTATAATGAAATCTTCGGTATTGTTCCAATAGTTGGATGATTCGCCTTCCAAAAATACTCTAGAAGGTTTTTGTACATTAAAAACTTTAATATAGTCGGAATTCTCTTTTTCTAGTTCTTTAAAAATGCCTAGAGGGATTGAATTATGTATCTCGCCAATGTAAGTTTCTTCATCCAAGACCAAATTTAATTTTTTAATACTTCTCAATCCTCCAAAAATACTTACTTAAAGCAAAAATTGATCCAACCACCCAATGATCTGAGTATACATTATAATAGCCTGCCCTTTATATTTATTGGATCAATTAAAATGACGCAGAGGTTTAGTTAATAGAAAATTTATTATATTCAAAGGCAAAATTTCGATCTAAGAATCTTTGCGGGTCATTTGGCGGTTTTACCACAAAATGATGGGCATTTAACTTCGTGATTATCAGCTTCTTCAAACCGTTTTACTCTTTTTTGTCCCATAGACCAAAACTTTCTCCCATCATCTTTTCTGAATGGAAGAAAATTTGGCAGAATTGTACTTAGATTCAAGTTTATCTCATATTTTTTTTACCATATTAAATGTTTTGATAGGAGGGTTCTTGCTCTAGATTATTATATTTTCTTCCTTTTTTATAACTTATAACAATTGATCCTCCAATAAGTGCACCACAGGAGTTTCCTGAAAGACCTATTCCACCTCCCATTTTAGTTCCTGCTTTAATTACATCCTTAATCGGAAATCCAAATACATCTTTAAATGCTGGACATACAGCCTGAGGACAATTTTTATACTCTCTTTCATACTTATTAGCCCTACTTTGAACTTAATTTACCTTTAAGTCAAATTTGGTTATGAAATCATACCCGTTTACTATAATTATGGGATAATTATTTTAATTATATTGAATAAATTTTAAGATAGAATATTAAAATATTCATTTTTAATCCTCCTAACAAAGATTTACTTAAGGCAAAGTCAAGGGAATAATTATGAGAATGGTAGAGGTCGGTCCTGGAAGCTCTCGAAAAGAATCTGAAGTTTGGAATCTTAAAGAAAAGATAAGAAGTTCAGATAATGTTCTAAGACAGGATAGGAGTTATTTTTCCAGAACCTATCGAAGGCAGAGGGCTTACATCGTGATCGAGAGCAATGAATTAATTGGTTTTGGTATAGTTAGATCTGATGGTTATATAAGCCTTTTAGGAGTTAAAAAAAGTTTTCGACGTAAAGGTGTCGGTAAAAAAATAATAAGTAACATTTATGTAGATTATGATGCTATTTCCTGCCATACCAGGATTGAAAACAAATCTGCAATTCAATTTTATGAGGGATTAGGATTCGAAATAAAAGCTAAGGTAAATCGATACTACAATGACGGCGGGAGTGCTTATTATCTTGTAAAAAACAATAATTCTGATAATAGTATTTTTCAAAAAATAAAAAAGATTTTTTGAATGAGAAATTTAATCGGAATCAATAAAATCTTCAATTATGCTCCGAGTTTCCTTTAAAGCTTCTAATGGTAGATCTTGAGGTAGTTCACCTATTTCCCCATCTACGTTAGTTAAGACACGTTCATCATCTCCTAAAAACATTCCATCGCTTGTGACTCCTAAAAATTGGGATGGAGGGATTATAGATACTGCAACTTTATCGGATTCTTCCACACTTAAGTCATTGGTGACAATAGATAATGACTTGTCTTTTATGTTAACATTACTAAGTATTAAATCATCTGCATTGGGATGAACCCTGACGCTCATAATTTCTCCTAACTTAATATCAACTGCAACAATAGGATCATCAATTTTGCCTCGACTAAATCTTTCATCTAGATTCAGTATTGTATTAAGAAAAAATCTTATTTGTGCTATAGATTTTTCTACTTGGGATTTTTCATCCGTCTTGGCTCTATTCAAAAATTTTCTATACCATTCATTTCCACCTAAGATCTTTTTAATATCTTCTGCCTTTGATTCTAGGTTATCGATATACTCTGAATTCTTTATTTCTTCCGGTTCCATATATGAGTAACTTAATTCTTGAAGGTCTGATCTCATATTGTCAGCAATTTTTTTCGCTTCGTTCTTATTCCATTTTCCTCGGAACTTTGATCCTTTCACGGAATTAATAAAATAATCTATGGATATTTTAGCTAATATTAGTCTGTAATCTTCACTAGTATCCCACATTTAGACACCACATAATCAATTGTTAACCAGCTATAAATTATTATCTTGGATCTAGAAAAAATTTTGAACCAAGAGATTTTTGGAATGAATTATAAACAAATAATAGGTTTTGATATTTTCTTTAATTAAATAAAAGGATTCTTAGGTTTTCAATTGGATAAGGTTTTATTTGAGCATGATTGGTTTTTTAATTGATTTTTGCCCAATTTATTACTTTTCCTGATTGGTCTTTTATGATTACTTTAAATTTTGATCCTGCTTCTTTGTATATGATCTCCCATTTTTCATTATTTAGTTTCTCACTTACTAAATCGGATTTAGTTATACAACAGCCTACATCTTTTGAAACATAATTTAGGTATTCCCTTGCTTTTCTTTCAGCTTCATTTTTATCCATATGTTGATACCTCACTATAATTCTATTATTTATACTTTGTTTGTATTATTAGTTAGATTTACCGTAATAAAAATCTATCGGTTTAACTTCTTTTTTAAAAATATGTTTAGAAAAATACTTTTGGTTAAAGATCAATTTTTAGTTATGATAAAAATTGTTATAGCTGGGGCGGGGTTTGGAGGTTTAGTAACTGCCCTAAGGCTTCAAAAGACAAAGTATGAGGTAGTTTTAATTGATAAGAATGATTACTTTCTTTTTAAACCTGATTTGGTTTTTCTAGGTAATAAAAATTTAAATAAGAATGATTTAACAATAGATCTTAAAGATTTTGTTTCTGATTTGGATATTAATTTTAAAAAACAGAGAATAGAGTCTTTTTGTCCTGATAAGAAATTGGTGAAAACTGGTAAAGAAACATTAGAGTATGATAAATTAGTATTAGGATTGGGTGGGGAGGTAGCTACTTATGGTCTTGATGTTGAGAAAGTGAATACGGTTTACAATCTGAATAAGGCTTTGAACACTTTTAGGGAATTGAAAGGCTCAGATGAGGTTATTGTTATTGGATCTGGGTATACAGGTATCGAGATTACTAAAGAACTAGAGGATCTGGGAAAAAATGTAAAATTAGTTACAAAAGGTAGTGAATTAATGAAGAACTCTTGTGACAAAGCTTCTGATCTGGCAATTCATAAGATAAGGAATTCAGATATAAAGTTGTTTAATAATTCTAAAGTGACGATGTTAAATAGGGATTCTTTGAGAACTGGATCTGGGAAATTTTTGTCAGGTGATATAATTATTTGGGCAGCCGGGCTGCAATCATCTAAAGTGGTTCAAGAATCATTTGGGGTTGGTCCATCTGGCTTACCAGTGGATACTAATTTTAGATCGAAGAGATTTGATAATGTATTTGCCTTGGGTGATAATGCTGAATCAGGTTTGAAAAAAACGGGTCAAGTTGCTAGGAGACAAGGGGAAATAATAGCTTATAATCTGAATCATCCAGGTAGTGAAAGTAAAGCAATGGTGAGCCAAGATTTTCCTTTATTAGTTTCTACTGGTGGGTCTGCCATATTAGAATATAGAGATAAAGCCTATGCTAGTTCTTTATTTAAATATTTTAAAAAAATGGAGCGCGTATATTTCTGGGCGTATCTTAAATTAGTTAGGGAGATCTAAGGAATATTATTTTGTTTTACTAAGTATCACAAATTTTATTAATATTGGAATCGTATAATTTAATATGTTCTATAATAGGAATTTGGCCGGAAAGTTAGTGTTAATTATAATTTCTTTGGTGATAATTATAGGAACTTTTGGGAGTGCAGATTTTACAGGTGTAAGGGGCTCTGATCAAGCTAAAATCCCGGAAAATTTTTTTAAAGACGGTAATCAAGCGAATACTAAGATCGTGGTGGGGTCGAATGCAGCCTTTGAGGATATTAAAAGTGCTAATGAGCTAGGATTGGCCATTGGAAAAGAATTCTACCGTGGAAATCATCTTCATCTGGGTCATGAGGAGGAGTTATTTGGTCGAAAGAAAGTTCCAATATTTAGTAATTATTTAAATAGACCAGGGAATTCAAATAGAGATACTGAGATTATAGTCGACGAGGAACATAGTGATCTTAGTGATAATCAGGGCTGGTATGATCCTGCGTTAAATGAGGATTATTTGTCTGAAGATTGGTCCGATGGTGGAGATTTATTAGGTAGCTTTTCAGAGGATTCTCCAGATCAAGTTAGGCAAAGCTATATTCTTGATATAAAAGATAAAGTTTCGGTTCATGATGAGAGTAGTTCTGATGTTTTGGATTTCGATATTGATTTACGGGTTAAGCTACCGGATTTGCAGGATAAGTTGTTGGAAAATAATGTTCCAGCCAGAATTGTGGATTTAGAGGTTGATCTGGATCGGGCTGTTATTCAATTTTCTAGGGATGAAGAAACTCACTATAGTGATGTTTTTGGAGAGGAATCTACTGTAAGTGAGTTTAATGGTGTTGAGACAGGTGATAAGTTAGAGATATTTGGTAATTCTTTTAATATAGCAGATATAGATTCGAATAGATTTTATTTTGGAACTAGATATGATTCTGAGTGGGGTGGACTTGGAGAGGTTATTAGTTTCGAGGGTTATGATGTTGAGATAGAGGATATACAAACGAGTGGATCTACTAATGAGGTTTTAGTTAAAGTTTCTGGTGTGAATAAAGAGTCTAGTACGACTATTATGGAGGAGGGTGAGATGAGGGATTTCTTTGATAATGAAATTTCTCTAAAAGTTGAAAGTATTTTTTCGGGGGTTGGTGGTACCAATAGGGTTCAGATTAGTGCAATAGTTGGTAAGGAGAGTGTTGCTGAGGGGGATAATTGGCCGAGTCCTTATTGGGGGGTTAATAATCTTGAGATGAGTGGTGATCTTATAGAATCTATTGAGCTTGAGTCTCTTAGGTCTAATTTGGAAGGGGAAACTGTGGAGATTATGGATCAGTGGCGTTTGGGTTATGAGTATCGTGTGGTTTCTAGGGATGTTGATGTGGATAGTGTTGATGAGTATGCGTTTGAGTCTTGGCTTAAGTTTAGTAGGGTCTTTGATTCGGAGTACAGTGATGATTTTTTGGTTAGGGATGATGAGGTTGCTCTTAATGCTGATGATAATCTTATTTTGATTGGTGGTCCTGTTGCTAATTCTTTGACTGAGGATTTAGTTAGTGTTGGTAGGTCAGAGGTTGATTGGAGTGAGGCTGATGATGGTAGAGTTGAATTTATTGAGGGTGCTTATGGTTTGAATGATGTTGATGTGTTAATAGTAGCTGGATCAACTAGGGATGGTACTGAAAGTGCCGTGCGGAAGTTGGTTTCTGATTTGAGGGATTAGTTCTTTTTTATTATTTTTTGTTTGTGTTTTTTGGGGTAGGGTGTTTTTTGGATTCGAAATAAATGAGTGGTATATAAGCCTTTTGACGAAAGAGGTCTAGGTCAGATGAGGGTTCAACCTCTTATCATAATGGGTGAAGATGCTGAAAGACAGAAAGGAAAAGATGCTCTATCAATGAACATCCAAGCAGGAAAAGTAGTAGGAGAAACCATAAAATCCA
>CAYTEI010000023.1:12289-19108 GCA_964436705.1 uncultured Thermococci archaeon | reverse complement strand
TCAAACAAGATCTGTTCTGTGCTCACGGACATGACAATCTTAATTCCTACATTGAGTGGTTAACTAAACATTTTACTAAAATTATAGGTCAAAATATTTAGGAAGACCAGTATATAATGCTATTAATGACTTCTTTCTTTAATAAACATTTTTATATGTATTTTTTCTTTGCTAATACCTAATCTATAAGATGGAAATATTCAAAAAATTAAGAGAACATCTAATTAGTATGCTTGAAGTCGTCGCAGCTATCATGAACAATGAGAAAAAAGAAGTATTTATAGCTCAAAGAAATAAACCTGAAAAAGTAGCTAAAAAATGGGAATTTCCTGGAGGAAAAATAGAGGAAGGAGAAAATCCTAAAGAAAGTCTGAAAAGGGAAATAAGAGAAGAATTCGGGATTAAAATAAAGGTTAAGGATTTTTTTATGGAAAATATTTATGAATATGAGCATAAAAAAGTGAGACTCCTCTCTTATATTACAAAACATATATCTAACAAAATAGAAGTCAGAGAGCATAATAAAGCAAAATGGGTCGACGTCAAGAACCTAAGCAGTTATGAGTTTGTTCCAGCAGATCGTGAAATAGTTGAAAACTTAAAAAAGAAAAAGGATAATATTGATCAGTTATTTTAGAGCTTCAATTGCCGTTGCTAATCCTTGAAAACCGCATGTCAATCCAATTACTTCTATTACTTCAATTAATTCTTCTTCTGTGGCCCCAAATTCCTTTGCCATTTTTGATAAATTTTTTACGCCTTCTATATCACTATTACCAGCATCTAAAGCAAGCATTATAAATATTTTTGTTTTTGCCGATAATTCACCATCCTGAAGATTCTTAGAAAAGTTTTCGACAATATTATTCGCATATTCAGGATCTTTATTTTGAAGAATTTCCAAAAATTCTGGTAGTTCCTGCATTTTATCTCCCTCCTTCATAAAACATAGTACTATTTTAATTTTATTTCGATGAAACCAAAAAAATAATAGGCAAGATTATTTTATTTCATGTTATGCGTAAAGATGCCGTTTTCTTAGATCTGGATGATACATTGTATCCTTATGACCCCTGCAACGAAGCTGGTAAAAAATCTGCCTGGAGAAAGGCTAAGAGAATCGGATACGATTTAGGTTGGACTGAATTCCAAGACTTATATCAAAAAGGAAGAAGAGAGGCTAAGAAAGAACTCGCTAGTATGGCTTCATCCCATGAAAGGTTTATTTATTTTAAAAAGGCAATAGAAATTTATAGGGAATCTTTAAAGGCAGATGATACCATTAAGATTACTCAAAATTATTGGAGAGACTACCTAGAAGAAATGAAACTTTTTAAAGGAGTTGAAACTACTTTAAAAAATTTAAAAAAAAATAATATAAAAATAGTTATCATAAGCAACCTAACTGCATGGATACAACTTAAAAAAATAAGAAACCTTGAAATAGAAGAATACATTGATCTCATGATAACCTCCGAAGAAACAGGAGATGAAAAACCATCATCGATAATGTTTACATTACCATTAGCAAAACTAGGAATCACCCCGAAACAATCTATAATGGTTGGTGACTCAATAGAAGCAGATATAATGGGAGCAAACAGTATCAATATTGAGACAATACTCTTCAAAAACGAACCTGAAAAGTCACTAAGCCCAGACAAACAGCCAAACCACTCAATAAACGATTTCAAAAAGATAATAGACATAATAAAATAAATTAAAAGGAAATTAGGGAAAATATTAAAATTTATTCAATTAACCTCCTAAAAAGAAGTCCAAAACATCTTCGGCTGTAGAACCTTCTTTTTTGTACAGTTCTGAATACCCACAGTTTTCGCAGGAAACCACCTTAAATTTATTTGTTTGAACATCAATAAACCTTGATAAACCAGAACCAGTAGCAGAAATCTCACCAACTTCCGCTTCACTACCTCCACATTTAGGACATCCATAATCTTCATTCAAGTCCTCACTCATAAACACACCATTTTTTAAAAAGAATTTTTTTTTAAAATATTTTGTATAGATTTATTTAAAAACAAAAATAGTAGAAGATTTTAAAAATTAATTCCTTAGACAATAGATCTATCTTAGCTATAATAAATGTTTAAAAAATCTTAATTTTATTTTTAAATACAAATTTATCCCTATATTGGTATATTATTAGTTTCTAAGCTCTAATATTCGGGAGCTAAGTCAATTTCAAAATCTCCCAGGACAATTATTAAATCATAATTTTAATTTATTGCTTATATGAAAGGTTTTTAATTTTTGTTTTAATTTAAATTGATTGATATTATGGAGACAGAAATTGAGGTTGAGGTTAGAAGCAGTCATATAGATTTCTTGGGACATATGAACAATGCAAAGTATGTGGAGTTCATGGAGTGGGGCAGGATAGATTGGTATGATAAAATTGGTACCGGATTAGAAAAGCTGCTAGATGAAAGTATTGCCGTTGTAGTTGTGAGTATTGATATAGATTTTAAAAAAGAAGTTAAGCTAAGAGAGTTGCTAAGAGTAAAAACAATTCCAGTTAAATTAAATAATACCAGCTTTGTTTTTAGACAAAAAATTTACGATGAGTCCAATGATCTAGTTGCAGAAGCAGATGTGACTAATGTTATGTTAGATAGAAATAAAAATAAGTCAATTAAACCCGTTAAAGAAGTTAAGGAACAATTTATTTAAATTATGATTTGGAGTGTCTCTATGAACCTAGGAATAGTTACACATACGGATAAATCTTTAGAAGAACAACTATACGATATTGGCGGGTCTGGTTTAGATCATGCAGAGATCTATGTTGGAGGCCATAATTCCAACATTGAATACTTAGAAAAGAATATCTCTGACCTAAATAGAATCAAGGATGAGTATGATCTTAATTTCTATTTTCATCTCCCTATTGATAGTATTAATATCGGATCACAGTTAGAGAGGGTTAGAAAAGGTTCAATTCAGGCTTTAAAAAGAATTTTAGGTATTGGTAAAGATTTAAATGTTGAAAAGGCTGTAATTCATCCCAGTGGTGTATCTAAGTTTTGGAGGAAGGAAAAAATAGACGAAACTATTATAAATTCTATAGAAGAATTGAACAAAATTTCTCAAAATTATGAAATAGAATTATTAGTAGAGAATCTTTCAAGAGGAAATTTTAAGCTTAAGGATTTAAAAGACTTAATTGAAAGAACTAATGCTAATATTTGTCTTGACACTGGGCATGCGAATTTGACAACTGACGATGTGGGTATATTTGAATTTATTAATAGTTTTGAAGATGAAATTTCACATATTCATTTGAATGATAATAGAGGCGGATATGATGAACATATTCCTATAGGATATGGGAATGTAAATTTTGAAAACATCATATTAGAATTGAAAGACATTGGTTGGGATGGTTCTCTTTCTATGGAACTAGTAACAAAAAATTTTGAATACCATAAATATTGTAAAAAATACATGGAAAAATGGATTTAAAGGTAATTTTATTATATTTTCTACCTCAAAAGATTTTCTTTCTACTATTAATAATCTATTTTTATTTATTACTCTTAAACAGATAATAAATGGAATAAAACTTTTGAATGATTATAAAATAAATCATAAAATTAAAAAAATGTTAAAAAGACTTTTAGGCTTTCTAATTAAGTTTAAAATTTTAATAAATCCGATAAAGACAAAGTTTTTCAATATTTCCAATTCTTGTCCTCAAGACATTAAGGTAAAATGTCGGACATAAATTAACTTTTTATACTTTCATTTTGTTTAACAAATGGGATTAATATGGCAGAGGATCAAATGGAGCAACTTACTAAACTTTTATCTAAAAAACTTGATATGAGTCAAGCCGAAGTGAAAGAAAAAGCTGAAGAAATCTCTTCGAAGGAGGGTATCTCCGTTAAAGGTTCATTATTCTTTATTGCTCAAGAAAATGATATTAACGTTAAAGAAGGACTAAAAGAAATTAAAGAAAAAACTATTGATGAATTAGAACCAGATATGAACAATATTACACTACTTGGACGTGTTGATCGTAAGTTTGATGTGAACACATTTGAAAGAGACGATGGATCAACAGGAAGAGTGGCCAATTTAATCTTGCTCGATGAAACAGGAAGCACAAGAATAACATTTTGGGGAGATAAAATACATCTCTTCAAAGAACTAGAAGAAGGAGATATAATCAAAATAATTAATTCCAACACCAGAAAAAACCAAGGAAGAATAGATGTTAACCTAAACTATAATTCAAGAGTTATTAAGAGTCCCGAAGATGAAAGAGTGGGCAAAATTCCTGAGACTCCTGAGAAAACTCAGGCAGAACCGAAAAATTTTGATATTGGTGAGGTACCAACTGGAAGATCTGGTATCAATGTAATTGGAAGAGTTAACAGAAAATTCGATATCAACAATTTTGAAAGAGATGATGGAACCATGGGGCAAGTCGGAAGTCTCATTACGTTTGATGAAACCGGTAACATTAGAGTAACATTTTGGAGTGATAAAATAGACGAGTTCAAGAAAATAGAACCAGGAGATATAATCAAAATTAATAATTCTTATAGTAGACAAGGGCAAAGAGGAGTTGAAATTCATCTTAACGAAGATTCAGAAGTAATTTTTGATCCGGAAGATGAAAAAGCTAGTGATATTCCGCCCATGAGAGAAACTAGAGATTATAATAAGTCTAAAATTAAAGATCTAAAAATTGGTGAAGATTATAAAATATCAGGGACATTAGTTTCCCTTTACAGAATTGGTTACTATGAATCCTGTCCAGAGTGCATGAGATCTCTTTCAGAAGACGAAGAAACTGGAGGGCTGATTTGTGAAGATCATGGAGCTATAGATAACCCTGTGAAAAGGCTTTACTGTAGCTTTGGGATAGATGATGAAAGCGGTTTTCTAAGAGGCACAGGTTTTGGTAATGTCTGTGAAAGCCTTCTTGAAGAAGAATCTAATAAGATCATAAAAAACCTAGAAGAGATAAAAGAGGATCTCGATCAAAAAGAAGCCAGAAAAAGTATTACATCGAATTATAAAAAAGTCTTAGGGAAAGAGTTAGAGATAAGAGGATCTATAGAGGAAGAAGAATTTTTCGGAAAGCAAATTCTTGCTAACTCAGTACGTAATATTAATGTAAAGGGTCTTATCGAAGAAAACCTAGAGAAAGCCGAGAATCTTTTGAAACAAAGGAAAAAGATCAAAGAGGAAGAGTAGGGTGATAATATGGAGGAATTTAATGAAGATATGGATCGAAACGAAGGTAATGAGGAAGAGATGCAAAGAAAACCTGCTGTTGAAAAAGATATTGAAGAGATCTCAAAGGAAGACTCAAGAGTTTCAATCATAGGCAAAGTATTTGAGATCGATAAAGAAGATTATACGCTATTAGTTGATGATCAAACGGACGCCATCAGTGTGGAGATTTCTGGAGATGCTCCGGAAAAGGATCAAATTGTTAGAATAATTGGGAGAGTTATAGAAAGAGATGGATCTTTCGTCATTCAATCAGAAATCTTACAAGATTTTAGTGATTTTGATATGGAAAAATATAAACGAATTAAAAAGTTGGAAAATGAATTTAAAGAGGTCTTGGAGGGCTAATTTATGCCGAAAAAGAGACTTCCCTCAACTAGATTAACGATTGAAGATATTCAAGAAGGATTTTATAAGGAGTCAGAAGGCGAATTTGAACCTAATTATCTTTTAACAGAAAATGCCAATAGAATTTACAGAGCAAAGGTCATAGGGACTGTTGTAGAGGAGCCTTTCCTAAACGAAGATGATGATTACGCAAACGTAAGAATCGATGACGGCAGTGGTGTCCTTAGAGTAGTTGGCTTCCGAGATGATACTGAATTCTTTAAAGATCTAAGAAAGGGAGACATAATTCAAGCTATTGGAAAGATCAAAGAATGGGAGGGTAGAAAGCAATTAAATGTTGAGGCTCTCCATGAAATTAATGATCATAATGTTTGGTTAATGCACAGATCTAAAGTTTTAAAAAATCAATTATCTCAGTTAATGATATTAGATAAAGGAGAACAAGTATACGAAGAATTCAGAAATTCTAGAGAAGGTAAAAAGAAGCTTGAAGAGAGAGGAATGAATCCCCAAATTTTAGACTGCATAGACGAATTAAGAGAATTTGAAATGAAGACGGAAAAGGAAGAAAAAGAACCGAAAACAAAAGAAAAAGAAGAAACTAAACCGGTTAAAGATGTAATTCTCAAATTCCTCGAAGGAAAAGATTCAGTTCCTAGAGAAGAAATCGTTAGTGAACTTAGTGACGATCATTCAGAACACGAGATTGAGGATGCCATAACTGATCTTCTAATAGATGGAGAGATTATAGAACCTAAAATAGATGAACTAAAGCTTATCTAAAGGATCAAAATGGATATCAAAGCATATATTGAAATTGCAAGGCCTAAAAATTCTATTTTAGCTTCTTTCGTATCTTTTTTAGGTTCATTTGTTGCTACTCTAGGGTTACCAGAACCAAAACCAGTTTTATTAGCTGGATTAATAGTTTTCCTGGAGACAAGCGCAGGAAATTCAATAAATGACTATTTCGACTATGAGATTGATAAAATAAATCGTCCAAACAGACCTATTCCAAGTGGTAGGATCTCGAAAAAGAATGCCAAAATATTTTATCTATTATTAGTTCTAACTGGAATTTCAATTGCCTTCTTAGTTAATAAATACATTGTATTTATGTCAATACTAGCTAGCATAGCTCTTTACACGTATTCATGGAAACTAAAAGGGACACCTTTTTTTGGTAACTTCATTGTAGCTTTG
>CAYTEI010000023.1:0-12143 GCA_964436705.1 uncultured Thermococci archaeon | reverse complement strand
AGATTGAGGGGCACAGACAAAAAGCAAAAACCTTACCAATAATAATCGTAAAAAGAAAATCCTTTATATTGGCCTTGATATTCCTCCTGCTTACTATTTTATCTACTTTTCTCCCTCTCAGAAGCGCTATCGGGCGGGGGTACTGGTTCATAGTTATACCAGACTTTATTTTACTTAGAAATGCAGTTAAATCAATTTTAGTACTAAATACTGAAAACTATATCGAAGGTGCTGGTAAAATTCAAAAACAGCTTAAAATAGCGATTCCAATCGCTCTTTTCACTTATCTCCTTGGCTCAATAACCTTTTAAATTACTCTAAAATTTCTTTATCTTATTAATAGAAATTCGAATCGAAAAATAAGAAAATTAAATAATCTTGAAATTATTACTTAGTCTTCGGCAAATCCAAACATATCTTGGACTTCTTCTGTGGCTCTCTCAGGAGACCATCTTTTTTCTTTATTAACTTCAACGTCAGCTTCTCCTACTCCTTCTAAATTTTCTATCTTGTTAGTCGCATCTTGAACCATTTGACTGGCTAATGGGCATCCTGGAACTGTCAAGATCATTTCCACATTCACTTTTGAATCTTCAACCTCTATATCCTCAATTAAACCTAAACTTACTATATCGACTCCAATTTCAGGGTCAATAACATCAGTTAAAGCGTCCATCACATTATCTTCCGTAATTTTTACCAATTATCTCACCTATTAAACCATTTTAATCCTCATATTTAAATATTACTAGACAATTCTGAGTATAGAAGGAATTTTTTAAAGGAACAAGAATAAGTCATTATGGTGTGACAATGAAAAAGATATTCGCCCCTTGGAGGATCGAATACATTGAAGAAGGAAACGGACATGACGGATGTATCTTCTGCGACTTCCCTAGAGAAGAAAATGACAAAGAGCACTTTATAATTTACAGGGGCGATAAAGTTTTTGTAATGCTTAATACCTATCCATATAACCCAGGACATCTATTAATAGCCCCTAATAGGCACGTTGGATCTTACACTGATATAAAAGATGATGAGTTCTTAGAAATTATGCAGATATCAAAACTCTTTGTAGAAGCGATAGAAAAAGAAATGGAACCAGATGGATTCAACATGGGCTTCAATCTAGGTAGAACAGCTGGTGCAGGTATAGATGATCATATACACTATCACGTAGTCCCAAGATGGAATGGAGACACTAACTTTATGCCAGTACTTTCAGATACTAAAGTGGTCTCAGAATCGTTGGAAAGAACTTATAATAAATTAAAAGAGAGAATCAAGAAAATAGAACAAGTTTAATGAATTTCCGATCCTTCCTCAACTTCCTTATCAGGGCTGAGAAGTGAAACAACCCCATTTTCCTCATCTTCAGCAGCAAGCAACATTCCTTGAGACTTTATTCCAAACATCTCTTTTGATTCAAGATTAGTTAATACCGAAATTTTCTTTCCTTTTAACTCACTTCTACTATAATGTTCTTTGAGACCAGCGACAAGCACTCTTTTTTCAATACCTAAATCAACAACTATCTTATATAGATTATCTGCTTCTTCTATATCTTCAACTTCTAAAACTTTTCCTATTTTTATATCCATCTTTTGGAAATCATCAAAGCTTACAGTCATTTTTTCTTCCTCCTTTAATTCTTCTTCCTCAGATCCAGATTGTTCTTTTAATTTCCGTTTTTCTTTTTCAACCTGGCTATCTTCTATCTTTTCAAATAACACTTCAGGCTCCTTTATATTTCTTCCAGCTTCGAGAGGAGCTCCTATCTCCGCCCAGGCCCCCTCTATTTTGTCTTTCTCGTTTAGTAAATCCCAGATCTTTTCGGAAGAATCAGGTATGAATGGGTGGGATAAGATTGCCAATGACTTAACCAATCTTAAAGAAAGACTGATACATCTAGCGGTATCTTCTTTATTTTTTTCAATGGACTTCCACGGTTTTTTCTGGTCAAAATAATAATTTTCTTCCTTTGCTAGTTTTATTATTTCTTTATGAGATACTTAAAATTTAAATTTCTACATATTTGACTCAATGCTCTTTTTAGTGTTTTTAATTACTTTCAGAAGTTTTTATTCATCCTCTTTAAGATCTTTAGGCTCAGGTATCTCACCATCAAAGTAGTTCTGAGTGAAAGTCAGGGCCCGATGTACAAAATTACCATAAATATCAGCCAATTCATCATTAATTTTAGACTGAAAATCATCCCATCTATAATTAGTATCTCTCTTTTCCGGAGCAATAGCTGTAATATAGTATCTTAAATAATCAGCTGGATAATCTTCCAAGAAATCATCAATCCATATAGCCCAATCTCTACTAGTGGAAAATTGCCTACCCTCCAAATTCAAATGCTCATTAGAAGGAACCATCCAAGGAAGGACAAATTCTTTTCCATCTTCATAATTTTCATAACCCATCAGCATAGCTGGCCATATAATAGCATGAAATGGAACATTATCTTTCCCAATAAAATGTATTAGTTTAGTTTCGTTATCACTGGTGAGCCAATAATCTTTCCAGTCGTCAGTTAACTCCTTAGTAAATGATAAATAACCAATAGGAGCCTCAAACCATACATAGAGAGTTTTATCTTGATCCTCACCAGCTGGGAGGGTTATCCCCCAATCTATATCTCTCGTAATACACCGATCTTGTAGGCCTTCGTCTAACCAACCGTTTACCATATTCTTCGTAGTTTTCCTCCAATGATCGTTTTTATCAATCCAATCCTCTAATCTCTGTTGAAAATTAGATAATTCAAAGTAAAAATGTTCAGTTTGTTTCTCTACTGGAGTCTCTTCACATAGAGCACAATAGGGATCTTTTAGTTCATCCGGATCCAGAACGTGTCCACACTCCTCACATTGGTCACCTCTTTGATCCTCAGCTCCACAATACGGACAAACCCCATTAACATAACGATCTGGAAGAAACATTTCATCATTCTCACAGTAAAGTTGTACTGAACCCTTCTTATCCATTAATCCTTTTTGCTTTAATCTCGAAAAAAAGTCTTGAGAAGTCTTATGATGAATATCCTTACTAGTTCGGGAGAATATATCAAAAGACATATTAACTGCATCAAATGAATCTTTTATCTCTTCATAATATTTATCAACTACTTCTTCCGGTTCTTTATCTTCATTCCTAGCTTTCATTTCAATAGGAGTCCCATGCTCATCTGTACCGCATACAAATAAAACATCTTCCCCCTTAGCCCGTAAATAACGAACATATTCATCTGCGGGCAAATAAGCTCCAGCCAAATGCCCTATGTGTATAGGGCCATTCGCATATGGTAATGCCGATGTAACTAAATATTTTTCATTTCCTGACTCATTCTTATCATTCTCACTAACCTGCATCATACTCCCCCAATTTGTAGCTTTTGATCCGTCCTAAAAATATCGTCCCTTCCATTATAAATATGTATCCTACCAAATGGTATAATATCAAGGCATCATCATCAAGAAATACCACTACCTAAGATGACTACAACCAGAGCTCGAGATACTGTAACAGTTATTTTTAATAAATTAATTTTCTTAATAAATGTATAAAATATTTATGTTCTAATCCTATAACGTTAGCTTCTATAAATATAAACTATGACATGATAGTATGATCAGATGATATATAAAAAACAAGGAAAACTAACAATAGTCCGTCTAAGTAATTCTCTTCTATCGCTATAGAGGAAGGATCTAATAAATTTTTTTAGTGAGATTTCGTGTCCTATTTGCCAGTATAGAGGAGTTAATAAAAGTAGAAAATCCTAAATCTGCGGATCAAATTCTAAAACTCTCTCAATGATATGATCAATCTAATAAGAATTAATAAAGTATAAAATAATCTTTAAAGGTTTTTCTTCCAAGAAAACAAGAGTTAGAATGATCGGAAATAAACCCTCTTTCCTAAGAATAATTTTCAAATCTGTCCTGCTGAATAAATTTGACCCTTAAAAGGAAAATAAACGCTAGCTTAGTTGAAAAATCCTACAAAAAATAACTAAAACTTCCATCCAACCTTCTAAAAAATATAAGACGATTCCTTGATTCAAGAAACCCAAAAACAATTACTTAGCGTAAGAATCAGGACCCCGAAGAATAAATTAGGCGGGAACATGAACTCCGTCCCATACTTCACTACTATAGGATGAAACCATAGATCGATATACCAATAAAAGCAGGTAAGTTACCTTCCGATTCCTTACTTAAATCCAATTCCATCTAGATCTCCCCACCTCTATAAGATTCTACTTCCTTAAGAATCTTAAAAGAATGCATTACATCAGACCTTGTTACTATTCCAACAAGTTCGCTATCCGAAACTATAGGAAATCTACCAATATCTTTTTCCATCATATCTTGCCATAGATCGCTAACATTGTCATTAGGAGAAAAATAAACTACATCTTTTTCCATAACGTCCCTTACTTTGAATTCATGGATACGATGTTGATCCACTTTCTTAGCATCTTCTAAAGTCATTACTCCTTTAATTTCGCTATTTTTTATTACGGGAAAACCAGTATGCTGGACATCAAAAACATAATCTAAAAATTCATTTAAATCCATATTAGGATCAACAACTTTAACATCTTCTGACATTATCTCTTCTATTTTCACTTTTTGTAGTACTTCTCTTACAACAACAGTTTTAGCTTCTTGACTAGCTCCAATAAATACAAATAAAGCTATAATTATAAAAAAAGGGTTTCTTGCAAATATACCAAGAATAGCAAGAAATATAGCGAATCCTTTCCCAATCTCAGCAGATTTCTTAGTAGCTGAAACGTAAGTACGATTTCTAGATAATAAAGCTCTTAAAATCCTGCCTCCATCCATAGGAAAGGCCGGCAACAAATTAAAACCAGCTAGAAAGACATTTATAATCCCTAAATACTTAAAAATGAAAACTAAAGAGCTAAATGGAGAAAATAATCCAACAGCGTAGAATAACCCTCCAAGAATCAAACTCATCAGAGGCCCAATCACACTAATCTTAATTTCTAAGCTTGGTTCATGTGGAATCTCGTCCATATTCGAAACTCCACCAAAAATCCATAAAGTAATCTCTTCAATATTAACCCCAAAATTTCTTGCTGTCAAAGAATGAGCCATTTCATGAACAAAAACACTTAAGAACAAACCAACAGCAATGATCAACCCAATCAAATAACTTTTATAACCATTAGATACGATAATATTATCTATACCTAATAAATCAGCTATCTGAAAAACATTAGAACCAACAGACCAAGCAATAAATCCAACAACGAATAATAGAGTAATATGTAACTTAATAGGAATTCTTGAAATACTACCTATTTTTATTGATGTCTTCAACCTACCAACCTTATTCATATAGTAAAAGATCCCTAATAAAAAGTCTTTATCCTACAATGAAATTTTTATATTACCAAATACCAAATAGATATATGATGTTCACGCTAGATGATTTTGATCTTAATGGTTCAGACATATTGATGAGATGTGATCTTAATTCACCAATTGAAGAGAATAAAATAAGAGACAAAACCAAAATTGAAGCCTGTGTGCCCACGATAAAAGAACTTATAGATAGGGGGGCAAATGTAACGATCTTATCCCATCAAGGTAGGCCCTTTTCAGGCCTTATTGACTTAGATCTTCATGCAGAGGAGTTAGAAGAATTGCTTGAAAAAAAAGTAGAATTCTGTGATTCAGTTTTCAGTTCAACTGCACTAGAAAAGATAAAAGAGAATGAAGGAGTTCTATTACTTAATAATACTAGACTTTATTCTGAAGAAGCTGTAGAGGTTTCTTTAGATAAGTGTGAGAATTCTTATATCGTGAAAAAATTTAAAGAACTATTTGATTATTACGTTAATGATGCATTTGGAGCTGTTCATAGATCACAGGTTTCTTTAATCGGATTTGCTAGAGAAATGCCAATGATATCTGGTAAATTAATGCAAGATGAAATAAATGCTTTGAAGAAAGCAAAAAATAGTGATATATCTGGACCAAAGGCATTAATTCTTGGTGGAGCTAAAGTAGATGATTCTCTAGAAGTTGTTGAAGAAGCTCTTAAAGCCAATGATTTCGATCATATCCTAACTGTCGGAGTTGTCGGTTTAGTTTTTTTACTAGCTAAGGGATATAATCTAGGAGAAAAAACTATTGCTTTCATAGAGAAGAATAATTTATTTGAAAGTGTTAAAAAAGCTGAAGAACTGCTTGGAGAAGGATTTAAAAAGATTAAAACTCCAGTAGATTTAGCGATGGACTGGAATGGAAGAATTGAAATTAAAGTTCCAAAACTTGAAGGAGATGAAAGAACAGACACACATCTCTTCCCCGATATAGGATCCCGTACAGTTATGAAATACGGCAAAATTATTGAAAATAGTGAACTAATTATCATGAATGGGCCTGCTGGTAAATATGAAAATGAAAAATTCATGAAAGGAACTAAAGGTATTTTTGAGAAAATATCACAGTCTGAAGGGTTTTCGAATATCGGTGGTGGCCATACCGTTGAAGCTTATAATGAAACGAATTTCCAAGGTGTTTCTCATATAAGTACTGGGGGAGGAGCGATGCTTTCATATCTATCGGGAAAAGAATTGCCAGTTCTAAATGCTTTTGAAGAATCTTATAAGTTATTCTCAGAGTAATACCCGAACCCTTTTAAAACAAGGGTGATTTACCATTCTGGGTCCCACTGGCTATTAAGGCTGGGGGGTGCCAGGTGATAATATGACAAGAATGCATACAAGCGATAAAGGAAAATCCGGTTCTACAAATCCTGTCAGGGAATCAAAACCTGCATGGGTTGATATGTCCGAAGAGAGAATAGAGAGTAAAATTGTTGAACTTGCTGATAGAGGTAAGTCTCCATCAGAAATTGGAATGGTACTGAGAGATCAGCATGGAATTCCCGATATTAAACAAGTCTTAGGAAGGAAGGTCACTGAAATTCTTGAAGAGAATGACATGGCCCCAGAAGTACCTGAAGATTTAATGAATTTGCTTGAGAAATCTGTTAGTATTCAGGAACATTTAGAGGAACATCCTAAGGATACTAGTGCTAGGAGAGGGCTCCAGAGGACTGAGTCAAAGATTCGAAGGTTAGCTGATTATTATAAGAAAGAGGGTAAACTCGGATCTGATTGGAGATATGATAGAGATAGAGCCTCACTATTAGTGAAGTAATTAATTCTTCAACCTTGTTGATGGACATGGGAACAGAGATATCAACTGATGAACTTAGAGAACTGATTAATGAGAATGAATCTATTAAAGTTGTTTCTGGTTATTCTAGAGATGCCTTGGCGGCAACTGCTATTTTAATTAAGGTTTTAATCAGAAATAATACTCGCTTTGAAGTTAGTTTCGATGAATTTGAGACTAGTGATGCCGATATCTCTATTGCTCGTAGTGGATCAACGATTAAAGCTAATCAGAAAACAGTGTCACAGAAAATGTATACTTTAGCGATGGATCTGGACAACGAAAACTCCGATCTAGGTTATTTGGTCGGTATTGGTTCTTATGAAGCTCTCAATAGAGATGATTTTAGAAGACTCGCAGATGAAATCGAGGAAAAAGTTTCTAAGATTGATATAATCAAAAATATTGATCTTTATGGGAAGCATGGCTCCTTATTTGATATTATTACTCATCCTTTGAATCCTAGGTTTCCTGGATTGACTAGGGAAAGAGCAGTTAATCGATTTCTAGAAAAGAGAGAACTCGATCCTTCTAAGGATTTTTTTGATCTAGAAGATGGGATCAAGTCAGAATTCAACTCTGCTTTAGTAATGTATCTAATGCAAAATGAGCAAAAAAAAATAGCTCAGAATTTGGTTGGTAAGAACATGGTAATGAAAAATTTCGACCCCAACGATTTCAGACATTATGTCAGTGATTACGGATTAGCAGTTGATTCAATAAGTTCTGATTATCCTGGTAAAGCTATTGGTTTCCTTTTAGGTGAAAAAATTAAAGTAAATCTTAATGATTTTCTTGAAGATCTATCAGGAAATTTAAAAAACTCAGAAGATTATATCGAATGTTCAACTGATATCTGTTATCCTGGAGCTATTTCAATGGCTAAAGATAAGGAATTCGGGATTTCAGTGAGTTATAACAAGAATGAAGCTCTAGTGATAGGTGTTTCCTCCAGCTCCAACGTTCGTAAGGAATTTTCTGGAAACTGTGATCGAAGTTGGGGTACGAGTAAAATAGCAAAAGCTTTCATTAATAAGGATGAGGTTGAAGATTTTATAGATTCGGTGGTTTGATGAGGATTAATGCAGAGCTTAAAGTGGATTACAGTAATGAGAGACTGGCTGAGTCTGTTTCTAAGTCGGTTGAAGTAGATAATTATTCGGATTCTTCGCTATCCATTAAAACTAAGAGAAAGGATTGTGAGGTTAGGACCGAAATTAACTTAAAGTTATGTGAGAATGAGGCAAAGGGAGTATCAACCCTTTCAAATACGATAAATGATTTAATATTATCAATTAAAACATCTGAAGAATTATTAAAGTAACATAGAGGTGAGAATTTGGCTAAATCTAAATCGAGTGGAAATGTTAAGGATACTTGGGAGCAGAAAGATTGGTATAAATTGAAAGCTCCTGATTTTTTTGCTGAACAAGATATTGGGGAAACTCCAGCTGGAGATCCTGAAAATCTTAAAGGAAGAACTGTGGAAGTCAATCTATCAGATCTTACTGGAGATCTTTCCAAGAACTACGTTAAAGTAAATCTACAAGTGGACGAAGTGAAAGGAGACAACGCTTTCACTAAATTTACAGGTCATCAGATATCTAGGTCTTATTTGAGATCAAAGACACGTAGAGGTTCCAGTAAAATAGATAAACGTATTGACATTGAAATTGGGGATAAAAAGCTTAGACTTACTGCTTCAGCAATGGCAATCAGAGTCATTCACCAAGAAAAGAAAAAAGAGATAAGAAGACTGATGAAAAAAATAATACAAGAAAAAGCTGAAGAAATGGAAATAGGACAGTTCATACAAGAAATGGTTTTGGAACGAATTGCCTCCGATGTCTACAAAGAAGCAACAAAAGTTTATCCAATAAGAATGCTTGAAATAGTTAAAAGTAAAGTTGTAACCGAAGATTAAGCTTATTTATTTTTTTCTTCTATTATTAAAAGATTTAACAGGTTTTCTAATGGAAAGATATAAAGAAATAATACCCAATTTTAACGAGTTTAAAAAAACAATCAATTCTCCAAAACCATACGACATTCGTGTAAACAACATTAAATCATCAAAAAAAGAAGTTCAGAACTTCTTAGATAAAAAGAGTATTGAATATAAACAGAGAAAATGGAATGAAAATTTTTTTAAAGTCAAACATAAACCAGGAAAAACCCTAGCTCACTGGTTAGGTTACTATTACGTTCAAGAAAGTACCTCAGGTATTCCACCGCTAGTGCTTAATCCCGAACAAAACGATAAAATTCTTGATATGTGTGCTGCTCCCGGTAGCAAAACAACTCAAATTTCGGCAATGATGAAGAACAAAGGTGAAATACTAGCTAATGATGTGCGACAAAACAGGGTTAGAGGGCTTCTTTCTAATATTTACAGGATAGGTGCGACGAATGTAATAGTAACTGAAAGAGACGGAAGAAATCTACCAGAAACCCCAAAATTTGATAAAATATTATTAGACGTTCCCTGTTCAGCTGAAGGTAATGTAAGAGAAAAGGAAGAACTTAAAAACGGAGCAGAACTTCATAGGATAAAATCAATCTCTAACCTCCAAGAGCAATTATTAGAAAAAGCCTTTAGAATGTGCAAAGAAGGTGGAGAAATAGTTTATTCGACCTGTACCTTTTCACCTGAAGAAAATGAATTAAACGTGAAAAAATTTTTAGACAAAGGCAAGTTAATTGATCTTGAATTTGATTTTCCATATTCTAACGGAATTACTAAGTGGGATTCAGAAAAAATAGACGATAGATTAAGAAAATGTGTTAGAATTTATCCGCATCATCTAAATTCTGGAGGTATTTTCATTGCAAAATTCAAAAAGTAAAGAAAACCTCCAAGATTACTTTTATAAAAGATTTGGTGTAAATAAGGATTATTGGAATAAATTTAGATCATATGAGAAGGGTAAAAGCATTTGGGTAGTATCAAAAGACCTTAAAAATAGAGAAAATTTCGTTGCTAGTGGAATAAGAGCTCTTCGGATTAAAAGATTGGGTCCAAAACCCACAACCTACATTTTACAATTCTTAGAAAACAAATTAAATAAAAATATACAAGATATATCTTATAAAGAATTGGAAAAACTAGTCTTTGAACGCGAATATATAGAAAGCGAACTAGATACAGGGTTTGTTGCTCTAAGATATTCAAACAGAATAATCGGTTGTGGTTTGATGGATTCAAATGGTTTAAGAACACAGATCCCAAAAGGAAGATCCAAAGACTTAGAAGAAGTTATATAAAAGGCTAAAAAAAAACTATTATTAACTCAATAATTCTCTTCTGATGTTTCACTTTTCAATTTCTAACCATGGTATTTCAATTAAAGCTGGAATATGGGTTTCATTATGATGCTCCCAAACTCCTTCCTCACCAAAAGCCTCTCCATGATCTGCTGTAACTACTATTTTGCCATCAAGTTGTTCTACTAATTTGGATGCAGATTCAAGAACTATTCGTAGATTATCTTCATAATAACTTTTTAAGGTTTCTTCACTTCCATCTTTTCTTATCTCTTTTAAGAAAACTTTAGGATCTAAATCCAGTAGCATTCCAAGCTTCATTATACTTTCTCTACCTATTAGTAATTCTTCGATCTTAGGCTGGATCCATTGCTTAATAGAATCTAACTTAGTTTCATTATCGGTTTCTGTTTTATTTGAAAATCCTTTTCTAATTTGCTTAAGCTTTCTACCTTCTCCACCAGATATGTAAGGGGCATGTGGCTGCATATAATGAATAATAGATCTCCCATCATCTTGATTTGAAAGATAAGCCTTATTAACATTTTTTGGGGGAACAGTTCCAAGATCATCATCCCATCCAAAATCCCACACATCTATTATATTCGAAAAGTGATTGACAGGATTCCACTCATAATCACAACTAGAACCCCACTCACTATCATCTAATGAGATTCCTTTACTATTTATGTAAGGATTTGCGGAATAGTAATTTACGTCATATTTTCCTTGAAAAGTCTTTGCTAGCCATTCCAGTGTAGAAGAACCTTTAGTTTTTCTCTTTTCTAATTCACCATCTAAGTATTCTTCGTATATTTCTTCAAAGAAGTCGTATCTACATGCGTCTAGAACTATTAGATAATCCCAGTCCTCTTCTGTAACTCTTTGTTTCTTCATTTGCTCACCTCTTAGATTATATGATTCAATCAATCTTATTTTCGATTTCATCTAAATCCTTTAATACTTTACTGCTCACAAATCCTCCAACTCCTATATTAGTATAATAAGTTACAAAGCGCCATAGAAGAGTAAATATCCCCATAGGAGCTCCTTGCGATATAGATGAATAAATTGCTGAGGCTCCTAACTCAGCCATTCCACTTCCACCCGGAGTAAGTGGAATCATTACTATTAGTAATATCAGGGCATAGCTAGACCAAGCTGTTATAAAATCTACTTGAGCTCCTAAGCCCTTAAGTAATACATATGGAATTGAAAATTCAAGAGCCCATAGTGAAATAGTTAGTATAAAGGCTATTCCAAGTTCATATTTTCCCTTTCGGATGTAACTCCATAATACTTGATTGAATGATTCTAATTCTTCATAAATAACTTCTTTAGTTCCTGGACGGACTTTTTCTATAGGTTTTTCTATTAATGAAATGAATTTTTTTATTTTATGAAGTTTAAATAGGCTTAAGAATATAACTAAGGAAACTATTAGCATTAAAATTGCGACTGCAAAGGTAAAACCTTTTAGATTTAATGAACCTCCAAATTCTTCACTTAGAATAAGTATGCTTAGAGAACCTGCAAATATTAAAAAAATCGCATCTAAAGCCCTCTCACCTAACACAATTGCGCTAGCAAGTCCTGATGAACTGTTACTTTCTTTGCCTAATAAATATATTCTTGATGGTTCTCCAC
>CAYTEI010000022.1:1046-21109 GCA_964436705.1 uncultured Thermococci archaeon | reverse complement strand
AAATTATAAAGCATCAAATGGCAAAGGAAAATACCTAACCGTCGAAGAACGTGAGAAAAAGATTATTATAGGGTATATTAGGATAAGACTTACTGAGAACTCAAGGAGACCAAAAATAAATAAAAACAGTGCTTTAATCCGAAAGCTTAACGTATATGGTCCTGTTGTATCTCTGGGGGAACAAGGAAAAGAGGATTGGCAACATCAAAATTATGGAAGAAAACTCCTAAAAAAAGCTGAAGAGATAGCTAAACAAAAAGAAAAAAATAAAATGGCTATAATCAGTGGGATTGGGGTAAGGGAATATTATAAAAAACAAGGATACTCTAAGGAAGGTCCATATATGTCAAAAATATTATAAGACTATTATCTTTTGATTAGTGAACTAGATTTGTTTATATTTTATAGTTTTAATTTATCATGTTTTGGTTTAAGATTCTTCTTAATCAGTTATTTTGTATAGATCGAAAGTATTTTAGAATAATAAAAATATTTAGAACTAAAGAAAATTATTTAGAAAAGCTACGATCCTGATACCATCAAACTTTTTTTACATTGCTAGCTTGCAATCCTTTTGGAGTTTCTTCCACGTCGAATTCTACTTCATCGTCTTCCTCGAGAGAATCGTTATTGACGATCTCACTGGCATGAACGAATACATCATCTTCGCCTTCTACTGCAATGAATCCATAGTTCTTCTTCGGATTGAACCATTTAACTGTGCCTTTCAAAATACTCACCTCTTCATGAACTAAAATACTGTAGAGAACCCACAGTCTCAATTCAGGTTATGAAAGTACCTATAAAAAAGTATTGGACAGATAGGCTTTATAAATCAATTTCCTACCCTAACCAAGTAATACTTATGATTATCTATTTCGTTAATTATACATAAGATGGATTTTGATCCTACTATCTGTTTCTAAATGTTAAATTTTATTTACTTAAAATCTTGTTTAAAACTTAGAAAATTATTTCTTTTTAATTAGGGAGCTGAATTTCTTTTTATTAATTATAAATCAAAGGCAATATTGAGAAATCGATAATCTTTTTCTAAAATTCTTCAAAACGTCAAAGAATTGTACCCAAACAAATAAAAAAATTAACTTAAAATATTATGTATGTCGACTCTGATACTTTTCCCAAACCAATTATTCAAGGAAGTACTAAATAAGGAATATGATGAAATTTTTTTAGTTGAACATCCTAAATTCTTCACACAGTATTTCTACAATAAGAAAAAATTGGTTCTACATAGAGCTTCTATGCGGTATTTTTATGAAATACTTGACAAAAAATTTAAAGTAAAGTATATTAGTTATAAAAAAGAGTATAAGGAGTTTTTAAATGAAAAAGACACGGTAAAAACTTATGATCCTATTGATCATGGCTTGCGAGATGAGTTGGAAAGTTTAGAAGAAGAACATGAAATCAGTCTTGAATTCAAGGACTCACCTTTATTCCTTACCGATACCTCCTGGAATGAAAAAGTACTAAAAGAGTCAGGATTTCTTCATTCAAAATATTATAAAAAACAAAGAAAAAGACTTAATGTTCTATTAGATGAGAATGGAGATCCAATAGGTGGAAAGTGGAGTTATGACTCAGAAAATCGAAAGAAAATACCTAAGAAAGAGAAAATTCCTGAAATTCCAGCTTTTTCTAATCATTACTTAGAGAAAGCTAAGCAATATGTCAAAAATAACTTTAAAGACAATCCTGGGGACGTTGATAATTTTATTTTCCCGGTAACCCACGAGGAGGCTCAGGAAATGTTAGATCATTTTCTGAATTATCGTTTGGATAAATTTGGACCCTATCAAGATGCGATAGATGAAGATCTTAAATTTGGTTATCATTCATTACTTTCTTCCAGTCTCAATACAGGGTTGATTACTCCAGAAAGAGTTTTAGATAGAACCTTAGAATATTTTGAAAATAATGATATTCGGATAAATTCTGTCGAAGGATTTTTAAGACAGATTATTGGTTGGAGGGAATTTGTCAGAGCTATGTATCATTTTAAGGGCCAAGAGATGGGGAATTCTAATTTTTGGGGTCATGATAATGGTCTTCCTATAGGTTTCTATAATAGTGACACTGGGATTAAGCCATTAGATGTTTCTATAAAAAATGCGTTGAGTAATGGTTATTGTCATCATATTGAAAGGTTAATGATCTTGGGTAACTTTTTATTGTTGTGTGAAACCGATCCTGACATAGTTTATGATTGGTTCATGGAGATGTTCATTGATGCTTATGAATGGGTTATGATACCAAATATTCATGGTATGAGTCAGTTTGCTTTTACTGAAATGATGACAAAACCTTATATTAGTTCTAGTAATTATATTAAAAAGATGTCACACTATAAAGAAGAGGAATGGTGTGATATCTGGGATGGCCTTTACTGGAGATTTATCAGTGAAAATAAAGAAAAGTTGGAGGAGATTCCTAGAATGAATTTGATGATTTTTCAACTTGAGAAGATGAATGATGAGACTTTAGAGAAGCATTTGAATAATGCTGAAAGATTTTTGAATAAAAAGATTAGGGATTAGTCAGGTATTTCTACTGTGGTAATGTATAGGTATGATTCTTTTTGTTTTCCTGATTTTTTTGATATGGTTATGTTTTTTGATTCTTTTTTAGCCGCTATTTCGATATGCTTTAATGATATTCCAGCGTCAATTCTGTTCATTTTCTCTAGGTTTCCGAATTTATTTATGATCTTGTTAATTATTCGCGATCTCTTTTTAATGTATAGATCTAGTTCATTTTCTTTAATTTGAAATCTCCAAGGTTGTCTGTTCATCGCTGAAGGGGCTAATCTAGCGGATTCAAGCGGGTTTTCCCAGTTTTCGAGTCCTTCATGATCGATTATTAGTTCTGGAATGTCTTTTCGTTTTATCTTTTCGGGGTCTCTATAGAGTTCGGATTTCTGTTTTGGATAACCGAATCCTATCATTATTACTATTTTTTGTTTCTTTTCTTTGTTTATTTTTTTTTCTAGTTCTTTTTCGTCTTTATGACTTCCAATCCAGCAGGTTCCTATTTCCATTTTGGTTAGTTCTAATACTATTTCTTCTAGTGTGTATCCGATGTTTTCTAGGTATCCGTCTTTTTGTTCTGAGGAGATTATTAAGTAGTAGGGTGATTCTATTTCTCCGTATCCTCCTATTATACCTTTTATTCCTTCTTGTACTTCTTCTCGTTTTTTTAGATGCACGTTCATTTTGATATCTTCATATAGTGGGTCAGTGGAATTTATTTTTTTCTTGATTTCTTCGAGTTTAGTCTTGGGGATTTCTTCGTCCGAGTAGTTTCGTATGGATTTTCTCTTCTTTATTGCTTCGTATAGATCCATTTTATCACCAAATTTAAATAAATAGTATTTTAATTTTTCTTCGATTACTATTAATGGGGGACTGTAATAAATCTTCCCATAAACATTTTAATGAATAATTTATCTCACATTAATTTGTTATAAATAGGATAATATTTAAATATGGATCATATTATTGTTTTAAAATTGATTTTTATATTATGAAATAAGGTTCTGAGGTTTCGAAGGAGATAGATGGAAAAATTGGTAGTTTAATATAAAATGGGAAAATTTTTGATAATTTTTAGTTTTTAATCTTCTTCTCTAGTTTTTCTTCTAGTTGGATTAAACATAGGGACCTTTTTTATCTCAAAGGTTTGATTGATAGCTTTGTGCTTCCATCCTATTGATAAAATTACGGCTATTATCATTACAGTTATGCCTAATGCTCTTATTGATGACATTATACCTATTGAAGAAGTTAATTTTGATACTATGATCACTCCTACTGATGCTCCTATTGAACCGACTGTTCCTCTTAATCCATTCGCTTTTCCTTTTTCCTTTTGATTAGTTATTCTAGATATTTCTGAGAAAATTGCCGGTAGATTTAGACCAGATATTCCCCAAAATATAGATATTAGCGCTAAGGCAAAGAATGATTGGGTGAAAGTCATTAGGGTCAGTGCTATTCCTGTTATTAGGATTCCAGTGATTGAGGTTGAGATGTTATCTATGGTTCTAATCACCTTATCTGATGTTAATCTTATCATTGTTGAAGTTCCTAACCAGAGCCCCTGCAAGATACCTATATAGGTACTTGACATCCCTATAGATTCATAATAGATAGGAACTATGGCTAATCCTATTGTGAATGTTGTGATGAATACTAATGATAATAAAGTTACCCTTCTTAACGAACTTTTCTCATTAAATAGACTGTATGCATCTACGTAGGATTTTACTGGATTCATATTGTATTTTTCTGTTTTAAAGGCTCTCTGTTTTCGGTATAAATATATGGATAAGAATAAGACCGATGTTGTTAGTCCCAGGAATACCATGAAAACATTTTCCATTCCAAAGTAATCCTTTATTGTTCCTCCAAGGAATGATCCTGAGAATGTTCCCACTCCAGTGGCGAATGTATATTTAGATATTCCCTCAGAGCTGAAGTTACTAGTTACATATGATGATAATGAAACTAACATTGTAGACATTCCTACTCCAAACAGGATTTGAGCTACTATGAGTGATTTCCAGTATATTGGAGCTAATAGATAGAATATTGCTGAGCTTATTAGGAGTGTTGATCCTATGATCATTACTTTTGGTCTTGATATAATGTCAGCAACGTTTCCCATTGGTATTCTTGATATACCGTCTATACCATATCTTATGAATATTAATGATCCTATCAAAACTGCCGGCATTCCTATCTCTCGGCCGAACAATGTAATGTAGGGGGTTAACATGCTAAAACCTAGGAATGTAAGTATTGCTATGAGGATAGTTGTTATGAATTTTGGATCTATACTCATTAAGATATTTATGTTCCTAGTTATAGATCTAATGCTGTTATTAGGTTCATTTAGTATTATATCTCCTATTTTGTTTGTTTTAGTTTCTTTTTTCCTTTTATCGTTATTGTTTAGTTTTTTGATTTCATTAAAGCTTTTCATCATCTTTACACCTCTCAAATTTTCTGGTATTTCACAGCAACCAATCTCTTTAGTGAATTCAGTACTATGAAGGATAATGTGGATTAAAATGGATCTCAGTTCCAAAGACACGATCTAAGGATTAATTGGGATCTATTATGATCAAACCACGGGTGCAGAGAATTGTGGTGTTAAGATCCTGTGTTCCTTATCATGATTCAGTTTTCCATTACCACGAATGAATTTAAATATTTTCGATTTTGTTTTCCAAATAATGTGCGACAATAAAAAAAGTCCAAAGTCCCTTATAAATCTTATGGTTGAAAACCATTTCACATAAAAAAATGATCTCAAAATAATTCTTAGTTAACTAAATTAATTAAACCCACAAGTAGCATTCCTGTATCTATTTTCAAACTGGCTTAATAAATCCTCTTCAGCTTCTTCAGACAAACCAAAATCATCAATATTTCTTTCCAGGACTTCATGGGACCCATAACCTGCAATAAATCCATTAACCTTTGTAGCAGCAGTAGAATTCAAAAAACTGGAATTCGGATACATCTCAGCGAACTCTTCCCAAACTCGGCCTTTATTGCTCTTCAAATAATATTTTTGATGGTACTCTTCAGCTAAATAAAATTCCCTGAGTGGCCTAATATCGGTTTGAATATTTTCATCTAATTTTAAATTGTTTTTAGATCTTATTGCTGCATCTTTTTGCTCTTCATTATGATAAAATATTATTGATTCATATTGCGTAGGTACGGCTTTTACAGTAGGATCATGAGAATCCCAGAAAACCTGTAATAATTGTTTATAGGAAACTTCTTCTGGATTATAGACAACCTGTACAGTTTCAGTATGTTCACCTAGATCTTTGTAGGTTGGGTTAGTTTTATTTCCTCCAGTATATCCAACTTGAGTTCTTACCACTCCTGGTATGACTCCGAATCGAGCTTCAACTCCCCAAAAACATCTTAATGAAAATGTAGCAGTCTTTGTTGCATCTGTTTGGTTTTTATCTATTGAAGGTGGTTTAGCTTGATTAGAAGTGTTATTGTTCATTTTATTTTCTGGTAGGATTAATATTAGCAGAGTAAGGATTAAAAATATTCCTATAACAATCATTTTCCTGTTGCTTTTCATGTTCTTTAATTCCTTGTTTTTTACTTAATAACCTTCTGATAAAGAATCCACAAAAACAAGTAATTTCCTTTTAATAAAGTTTAATAGAGTTTAAGTATTCAGAAAGATGTAGAAAAAATGATTAGGGGATTTGGAGATATTTTTAGTTCTTAGTCTTCGATTGTGCTTTCGAATTCATCACATTCTTCGGCTACGATTCCTTTTTCTCTTTCTTTTTCTATGACAGCTTTTCTCCAGGTTCCTCTTTGATAGTATCCCCAGGCTAGTAGGGCTCCTAGTATGTTAGATGATGCGAATGCGATCCATATTCCAAGTTCTCCGATTCGGAGTGATCCAAAGTAGGCGACAGGTAATCTTATGAATGCGAGAGAGCTAATCGACAGAATTGCTGCCGTTATCGTATTTCCAGCTCCTCTAAAGCTACCTGTATATCCTTTTAAAATTCCCATAAATCCGAAGGTTAATGAAACCCATCGTAGGAATTCTTTGGCTACGCTTATTACTTCTGGATTTTTTGAGAAGATCGCTGCTATTTGACCAGCGAATATGAATGTGATTATTCCTATTCCGGTTAGGATCAGGAAACTGTATTTCCCTGCGAGGTTTGCAGCTTTTTCAGCTCTTTCGGGGGTACCTGCTCCTAGGTTTTGTCCAGTCATTGTTGATACTGCCCATCCGCCTGCTATTGCCGGTAAAAAGATTAGTGAAAATAGTCTTACTCCGATTCCATATCCGGAAACTATTGTATTGTTGAATAGGTTTCCTACTACTGCTACTACTAGGTTTACTGATATTGCTCTTCCTACTCCACCGAAGGTGGCTGGGATCCCGATATTAAGCATTTTCTTAAGGAATTCAAAATCTGGTTTCATTTTAGGTATTGTAATTTTTATTCCTTTCATTCCTGTGAAGAGTACGTATAGACCTATTGTTAGGGCAACGAGTCTTGAGAATATTGTTGCTATAGCTGCTCCTCTTACACCCATTTCTGGGAATATTAACCATCCATTGATAAGGAAAGGATCTAAGACTATATTTATTATTACTGTAGCGAACATTATTAGCATCGGTGTTACAACTTCACCATATCCTCTCATTATCGACATGAATACGGCGAATCCAAACATGAAGAATATTCCCATGGATATTATCTGCATATAGTTGACGGCGGATACTGCAACGGTTTGCTCAGCTCCTAAGAACTCAATTATTCTGGGCATTGTGAAGTATCCGAATATCCCGATTATTATTGATGCTATGAGGCTGAAGCTAATCGCTTGGGATGCGGCAAAATCTCTTTGTGAGGATCTACCAGCTCCTTCGTATTGTGATACGAGAACATTGCCTGCTACTGATAGTCCTAGTCCTAGTGATATTAAAAAGAATACTAATGGAAATGCGAAGGTAATAGCTGCCAGTGCTTCCTTGGAATATCTTCCTAGCCAAAAAGTGTCAGCTATGTTATATGCTACCTGTAAAAGGTTAATTATTACTACTGGTAAGGCTAAATAGTATAGGTTTTCTGCTACTGGGCCTCCAGTTAGGTCAAGTTCTTCTTTAGTTCTAAAGAAACTTTGTAATTTAGTAACTATTCTATTGAATACCATATTATCACAGTTTCTCCGATATAACTTATTTTTTTAAATTAATTATCTTTTATTTGAGTTTCTTTATCTTGGTTCATTTAAGGGCGTTAAAAATCTTTTTTGAGATTCCTTATATTTGTGTGGATTGATTAGTTAAGATGGAAAGAAATTTCCTTTTGATTTTGTTTATTTTTTATCGCATATAAAACCTTTCGATATAATAATTCTTGATTGGGAAATAGCAATTACAGGGTTTATAAATATTGTAGTATTGAAATTAAAATTATTTTAAACTTCTAATTGTATGAAAAATATTTTTTCTAAACTCATTTATTAATAATTTATTATTAAAATCCGGCAACCTATTTATGATCAAAATAATAAAATGCCTTATAATCCAAAACTTGATCTTATTTGGGATAAACTAATTTGTTATTAGACCCATATGTTTTGGTGGTGGAGTCATGGAAAACTTTTTAGAGAATATTAATATTGAAAAACCTGCTTTACTTATTGATAAGAAAAAAATGAATTCTAACATTAAAAAAATGTCTCAGAAGGCTGAGAATTCTGGAGTAGAGCTTAGACACCATGCAAAAACTCATCAATCCCACGAAATTGCTTCCAAATTTAAAGATTTAGATAATAATTCTATTACTGTATCTTCAGTGGATATGGCATATTATTTCGCTGAGAAAGGATGGAACCACATAACTATTGCCTTCCCAACTAATATATTGGAACTGGATAGAATCAATATTTTGGCAGAAAAAATTGATTTAGAGTTATTAATTGACTCTCAAGAAGTAGTAAAACATTTAGATAAGAATCTAGATGAATCAGTGAAGTTATGGGTTAAGATCGATGTAGGATACGGAAGAGCCGGAATCGAATGGAGAAACACAAACGAAATAATGAAAATAGTTGAGGAAATACAGAAAACTCAACTCTCATTTGAAGGGATCCTAACTCATGCAGGCCACATCTACAAATCAAGCGACAAACAAGAATTACAAAGAATACATCAAGAAACCATAAACAGAATGAACGACGTTAAAAAACACTTAGAAGTTGAAGGGGTTAATGAATGCCGGATCTCAATAGGGAATACTCCTTCTTGTAGTAATGTTGATGAATTTGATCAGGTAGATGAAATAAGACCTGGTAATTTTGTTTTCTATGATTTAAAACAATACACATTAGGGAGCTGTAAGGAAAATGATATTGCAGTAGCGGTTGCCTGCCCCGTTGTAGGTAAGTACCCGGATAGAAACAAGATCCTACTACATGGGGGAGGCGTCCATCTCTCAGTAGAATCAATCGAAGGAAGTAATAGGGAAGTTTTTGGATATCTTGCTAAAACTAATGATAAGACTTGGACGGGTATAGATTGTAAATCACCGGTAGTATCACTCTCTCAGGAGCATGGCTTAGTAAGAGTAAGTAATGAAAAAATGAAAGAAGTAGAGATTGGTGATGTTTTGCCAGTTCTGCCAATACATTCATGTATGACGGCTAACTTGTTTCCTTACTATAAATCATTAAAGGGTGAGAGAATTCCTAAGTTCCAATCCATTAGGAAGTAAATCTACTTATTTTCTTTATTTGCCTTGTTTTGAGGGTTGTTGGGGAAATTTGTTTAAGTGGTTGAGCCTGGATTTAATTGATCTGTATGTATGAGGATGAGGCAAGAAAGTTTCTTTCTGAAAGTCACTTGAAGAATTCGTATTTAATAGGGAATCTTGATCACTCGGAAGTAACTGTGGATAAGAGTGATGGATCTGTAAGAGGTGTTTTAATTGAGAGAAAATCCTCAATATCGCTAAGAGGAAGTAAGAAGGGTATAGATAATCTGATTGAGGGTCTTGATTCTGGTGAACATCATTTTAGTTCTATTGATGCTGGCACTTTTGGCAGGCTTGATGGTCTTATTGGAGTGGTGGATGATCATCCTACTTGGTTTTTGAAGAGGCCTTTGGATGAGTTTGTTGATCTTGATTTAGGGGTTAGTGTTTCTGAGTTGGAGAGTGGAGATGAGGAGGTTATTGATGAGTATTGGGGCCCTGGTAGTGATGATTCTACGGATTATATTAGGGGAAGGATGAATAGTGGGCCTGCTTATGGTATTTGGAGAGATGGAGAATTGGTTGCTTGGTGTTTAACTCATTACATTACTGATAAAGTTATTAATCTTGGTTTTCTTCATGTTAAGGAGGATTGGAGAAGACAGGGATTTGCAAGGGCATTGACAGAGAAGTTGTGTAGTTATGCTGAGAAGGAGGGTTTGGTTCCGGTTGTGGATATATTTAAGGATAATGATGCTTCCTTGTCTTTGGCCGAGTCGATGGGGTTTGTGAAAGTGGTGGAAAATCATTGGTTTGATGGGATAGTTGATTAGCTTTTGATCTTTGTTTTTTTGTTGAAGAAGAGAAAATAGAGAGTTTATTAGTTGATTACCTCTATTTCGTTTTGTTGTGGTTTTTGGTCGTTGTTTTGGTCTTTCCAGTGAATTAGGGTGGTTTCTTTTGGTTCGTGTTCGTCGTAGTATAGGGCTGCTGCTCTGCTTCCATATCTATGAGTTCCTACAATGAGAATTTTGTTACCTTTTGGTTGTATTAGGGCGTAATCTTCTTCTTTCCATGTACTTGTATAGGTGTTTCCTTTGAAAGTCATTTTATCTATAGTGAAGCTGGCGTCGACTTCTGGTGCAGCTGCTCTTCCAAGGGCTAGTTGAGAGAACATATTTGATTTTCTTTGTTGTCCTATGTGGTTTTGTATTATTGATTGGTCTACGTTGTTATTTGCTTGCATCTGCATTTCGGTTGGTTCTATTGTGACTTGGATTTGATCACTAATATCGCCATAATTACTGCAGTCTGCGGTAACACTTATTGCGTCTCCATTGCTTGCTTCTATGCTGTATTCGTATGTACCTCCGCTGGTGCTTGGTTGGCTCTCGTAGGTTTCCTCTTTTATTGTTTCTCCGTTTTTTTCTATGTTTATGGCATCTATGTAGTGGGAGTCTGTGTTGCTTACGGAGTGGGATATGTCTACTTCTAGGGTTTCTGTTTCGGCGTCATAGTCTAGGGTCATGCTTGATGGTGGATGTGATGCTACGGGCATTGAAAGTATTGCAATCATTACTGTTATAGAGGCAAGTAAAACGAGGGTTTTTCTTAACATTTCGTGTTTCATATAATCCCCATATATAAAGTATTGATTATAATTATATATAAGTTATGTGTAAAAAATTATTAACGAAATAAATCCAAACAAATACCCATTAAAAATAGTTTTATAAAATTAGAAGTTAGAGAGAGGGGCTTTATGATTCTTCTTTTCTTTTATTGTTAATTCCACGTATTAAAGTAAATGTTATCAGTATTAATGCGACTGTTTTAATGAATACGCTAGGTATGTACCTTAAAATAATATAAGCCCCAACAATCCAAAATATTACGCCAAGCAGATAGTAAAGATATTTGTCCTTCATCTTAACACCATCAAAACTAATCGATTTATTTTAATCTTTTGAGATATATTAACTACAATTCTATTCTTTTTTGGGTTTAAGAGTTTTATCTATGTGAGAATTTTGCAATGATTTAAATAAAAATTGAAGAATAGAGAGAAGTGAAAATAGGTAGAATTGTTTGTATTTAGTTTTTTATGGGCCTGCGTGCATTAATTTATTGAATTCATCAAAATTCTCAAATTCTCTTACTGCTTCAAATTCGTTCTCTATTATAGAATAGTGAGTTTTCTCCATATTTGAAAGATACTTGGCTATTTGAGCTTTGGAATTATCATCGAATCGTTCAACTAGGCTTTGATGGTACTCTTGTGCATTCTTTTCTGCTTTCATAGCTTGCTTTAATAACTCAGTTAAAGGTTTATCTTCATCGGTTTCAATATCTGCAGTGAAATCGGCTTCAGTTTTTAACCCACTTACTAATTCTTCAGGGATTTGAGGTTCTTGGCTAGGAAATATATCTTCAAAAATATTTCTAAGAGTCTTCTCGTGGGCTTTTTCTTCTTCTTTAACAAACTCGATTTTCTTTTTCATAACGTAAGGCATATCGAGACTAGCGATATGATCATAAACCTTCCAAGCTTCAATTTCAGACTTAATACCATATTCTAAAACTTCTTTCAAATCCATATTTTTAAATTCAGACATGGCATCCCCGATTATTAAATATAGAATCCAAATATAAACAAATTGCCCTGGTTCTGGTTGAGTGAATTCTAATTTTTTTAGGGATAGATATTACATTCTTAAACACTTATTTCCGGTGACCCTTCTTGGCCCCGTCCCTTCTCAGAAACGGATAATGAAGATCACTAAAAAGAAAATATTAATAAATTAAGTAGATTGAAACCATCTAAATTAATATTGAAGCTTTTTATAGTTTTAAAAAATAAGGATGTGACCGAAAAGTTGTTTATGACGGGGATATGGGGATCAGAGGTGGATTGGGAGACGTATTTGGCACCGTGAATAAGCGGGGGATAAGTGTTATTGGGGTTTTTAGAAGGCGGTTGTTGTAAGGATTAGGGCGAAGATGGTGCTGTATATTATCATTTCGGTTTGGGTTTTCCAGAATGTTTTCTTTTTGATGTATTTTGGTTTCATGTATACTAGTCCTTCGATGTTGCTGGGGAATGGTGGGGTTGATGTTAGGTCTGTGTAGATCAGCATTAATCCGGTGAAGAATAGGAATTTTATGGTGAATGAGAGTTTTGTTATTGCGCCTAGTAGTGGGTAGAGTATGATTGACATTAGTAGTGATCTTATTATTTGGGCTGGTAGTACTTTTTTTAGAGTGAATTTGGCTTCTCCTTCTTGGTTGGGGTCTACTAAGTAGTCTAGTAATCTGTTTTTTCCTTGGTATAGGTCTTGGCTTATGTTGTATGCGATTATGCCGGCTATGAAGTAGGCGGAGGTATGTGATATTATGAATAATGTACTGAATATTGGGTAATTCATTTTATCCTTTTTGAAGATTTATTTTCTGATTTAAGTAGTTTGTTAGGGTGAGGGTTTTGATTTGGTTTGTTTCTGTGGGTTTTTAACGATAGGTTTAAATACTTAGGTTTTTTTACAAACGTGAGGTATTAATTTTGGAGTTATATAGAACGATTGGAGCCCTGTCAGGAATAGTATTTATTTTATTAGGGATCGTCGGTTTTATAGATATTATAAATATTCAACACGTGATTTCAGGTTTTTTAACTCTATTAGGAATCTTTATGGTAGGGATTAGTAAGAAAAAAACCTGTCCATTTATCCAATTCCTAAACAGAAATAAAAAAGACCTAGAATTCAAAACTTAACCATTACTAAGATAATAATCAAAAGAATCATTATTAGGACACAAGAAAAAGTAAAGAAAGAATCAAATTAACTTACGCTTCGGTAGCTTTGCTTAATGAAACGGTTTTATTCTTTTTCTTCTGTGTTTTTTCTTAGCCATTGGAGTCCTTTGTCTACGTTTAGGGTTGTGTGTACTCCTTCGAGTTCGACTCCTAGTTCGGTTAGGGTTATTGCTACTGATGGGCTTAGTCCGGTTAGTACTGTTTCAGCTCCCATCATTTTACACATTTTGGCAGTATCTCCAATAAGTCTTCCGAGGAATGAGTCGACTACTTCTAGGGCTGTTACGTCTATTAGCACTCCGTTGGCGTTTGTTTCTTTCAGTTTTTCAACTAGGTTTTCTTGCAGATGTTCAGCCATCTTATCATGAAGCTCTGATTGTACTGATATGATCAGGAAATCCTCCTGTTTCAAAATAGGTATATCACTCATTTTTGTTCACTTCGTATCCTATTTTTTTGAATGCTGCTTTTAGTCCGGTTTGGAGGCTTGAGTGTGTTTCTATTCCTGATAGGTCTACTCCTAGGTGTACTATGCTTTCAGCGATGTCTGGTCTGATTCCTGCTATAATGGTTTCGGTTCCTAGTAGTGATGCTGCTTTTACTGTTCTTATTAGTCTGTTCGCTACTTCTGTGTCTATTACCGGTACTCCTGACACGTCTAGAATTGCTACTTCTGCTTCTGTTTGTTTTATTGCTTGGAGTAGGTTTTCTGTTATTTGTTCGGCTCTCTTTGTGTCTATTACTCCTACTAGTGGCATTGCTATTATGTTATCCCATACGTTGATTACAGGAGTAGAAAGCTCTTTAATAGTTTCTTCTGATTCCTCTACTCTCTCTTCAAGCTTTTGCTCCATTTCTTTTTGTTCGGTTATGTCCTTTCCGGAACCAATTATTTTCTCAACATTTCCTTCTTCATCTAGAATTGGTGTGAGAGCTGTTAAGTGCCATCTTTCTCCTATTGGATGTTCTAGGTGTTGTTCTTTTTCTATGGGTTTCTTTTTTTCAATTACTTCTTTGTAGTTTTCAGATATAGCCTCTACGGTATCAGGTTTGAAAAGATCTTGTAAATTTTTTCCTTCAACATTATCTTTACCAAGCCCAACGAAATTATTAGCATATTGAGAGTTAACTCTTTCGTATATATATTCGTCATCCTTGACGTTGACAATCCACATAGCATCGTGTGTATTAGTGAAAATTTCTTGATATGTTTTCTCTGCTTCCTTTCTTTTTTCAATATTTTTGTAGGTGGCTATGCTATGGGTATTCCCATTAAAATCAATCGGAGTCGCGGATATCGAAACGTTCAATTCTCCATGCTTACCTTTTCTAACGGTTTCAAATCCATAGAACTTTTCTCCTGTTTTTTCGTCAAGTTCTTTCGCTTCTTTCATCTTTCTTTCCGGAACGATAATATCGTTTATGTGTTTTCCCTTTATTTCTTCTAATTCATATCCGAAAACTTCTTCAAATCTGGAATTAACATTTAAAACGTTATCATTATCATCAAAATGGATCATGGGATCAGGAGCTTCATTGAAAAACTTCCTAAATTTATCTCCACGCCTTTTTAATTCTTTTTCCGCTTTTTTCCGTTTCTCAATGTTTTTATAAGTGATTATCTTGTAATTTTTGTCATCTATCTCTACTGGGGTTGCAGAGATCGATACATGAAATTCTCCGTCCTTCCCTTCCCTAACTGTCTCATAATTAGTGTATCCTTGACTAGATTTTTTATCAAGCCTTTGCCCTTCTTCTTTAAGTCTCTCGGGAACCACGATATCATTAACCTTTTTAGCTTTGATTTCTTCTAATTTATACCCGAATTCTTGTTCAAATCGAGAATTAATGTCCGAAATACGATCTCCCTCGTCTATTAAAATCATTGGTTCTGGAGCGTCTTTAAATAACTTCTTAAACTTTTCATCGTTTTCATTTACCTCTCGATCATTCATTCAACCACCAAAATTCAAATTTTCCAAAACTAGTAATAAAATTCTTCTTTTTCAAAATACAATATAGTATAATTTTCAAGTTACATAAATCTTTTCTAAATTTTACCCCCATCAACATTTATAGAACTTAATTCCATTACCAGAAATTACCCAATCACAAACCCTTAGAACCAAAGAGGTAGAGATATTCCGTCTTAAAACCTAAAAAATCTTAAAACCATATAAAAAACCTAAAATAACTTATTCTTAGAAAAAACCAATTTATTAAAATAATATACTGAACACGAAATCAACTTTGAGAGAAAAGGGAAGGGTCAGGATCCTAGTCGCACGAAATAACCCAAACCAAAAACTTTTCTCCTTACCTAAGAAATGATAAATTTTAAGTTAATGATTTAAAACTTCAAATTGTTAGTCCTTCTGATTTCAATCTAAAAAACTGCAATAAATATTTACATTCCTGCAAGGTCTTTATGACAACTTCATTGATCATAGAATAACATTAATCATATTCATGTTGGTATCACACCAGATCTGAGTACTCCTGAAGGGTTTTCACCAAATAAGTTAAAAACCTAGGTTGGCAAAAAATTGGCATGTCAGACAATAATAATAATTTTTGGGCAAACCCTGAACCATGGGGCTTATTAGCTTTAGCCGGAATATCATTCATATTATTTGGAATGTATACAGGCCGAATCCCTGAGGAAGAAACCATATTTCTGTTTCCAATCGGTGTAGCCGGTGCCGCAGCTCAAACAATGACAGGAATCATACTACTAAGAAGAGGAGATATGATCCCAGGAAACCTATTCGCAGTTTTCGGAAACCTATTCATGATCACACCAACTCTAACAATACTACTAGAACACTTAATGGAGATTCACGTGGCAACAGCAGTAGGTTACTGGACTGTTTTTCTAGGATTTACCTTATGGCTATGGGCTATACCAATGCTTAGAACTCCATGGGTAACATGGTTAGTCGCTCCTTTCGCAGGTCTAGCCTTTGTTGTAAGAGGAATCTCAGTACTATATAACATACCATTACTGACTACTCTGTCAGGCTGGATATTCTTATTCTTCTTCGGCTGGGCACTATACAATGCACTACACCACCTAGGAAAGGAAGCTGATATACACATACCAGTAGGAGAACCGGTCCTAAAGAGAAAATAAGCTCTAAAACCTTTTAATCTATTCTCTTTTTTATATTTAAAGATACTCCATAGTCTCAATTTCCACATAAGATAATATTTTTACAGAACTCCAACCAATTCTTTGATTCATAGATCAGGTCACTTGAACTCTTTATTAGGCGGATTTGAAATCAAACTTCAAACACTTTAAATTTCGCAAACTAATAGTACAAAGGTAATACTACTGAGTAGGATAGGGGAACTAACTGAAACTATACTAAAAATCATGAAAATCCCAAGAAATAAGCTTTTGGACATAGATCTCACGATAAATAATAAAAAAATTTTAATTAGAATATATTCTTCTATATAAAGAAAAGAAAATTTTCAAATATCATTAAGAGCCCCTTTATAGATTTAATATTCCTCGATGGTTTTAAATCCTTTTTTTAGAAAGCAATTATACTTAGAAGAGAGGCGAAGATTAAACTGTATATTATCATTTCAGCCTGTATTTTCCAGAGAACTGATTTTTTAAGATATCTATCCTTCATGTAGACGAAACCCTCAATATTACTTGGGAATGGTGCGGCAGATGATAAATCTGTATAAATAAACATTAAACCTGTGAAGAATATGAATCTTAATACTAACGAAAGTTCTGTAATAGTTCCAAGTAGTGGGTAGAATACTATTGACATCAAGATTCCTCTTAGTACTTGAGCTGGAATAACTTTTTTAGAGTGAAGTTGGCTTCACCTTCCTTTTTAGGATCCAGTAAAAAATCTAATAACCTGGTCTTACCTTGGTACAAGTCTTGACTAATATAATATGCAATTATACCTGCTAAAAAGTAGGCAAAAGTATGAAAAATTATGAAAAACAAACTAAACATTAAGTAATTCATTTTAACCCTACTCACTATCTACTCAACTACTTAAATAGTTATCTGAACTAAAAAAATACACATAATAAATTATTCTCTGAAACATAATAAGATATGACTGAAGAACCTTTCAAAAAGGATAAATGAGGTAAAGAAATAAATCAAAGTGAAGTATATTTATTGGGCTTAGATCTTCTTCTTTAGAACTCTGTTCGTCCAGTGAAGTTGAAATTAGATATCTTTACCGCTGGAGATTTGAAGTATGCTGGGAAGTAACCCATAGAGAAGAGTTCTCTATTCTTTCCGATTCCCTCAATGTTGTTAAATGCTTCGATCAGGTTTTGTGTAAATCTAAGATTGTTTAATGGGTGTTTGATTTCTCCATCCTCGATAAGCCAAGTCCCATCCCTTGTTAAACCTGTAAGAATACCTTTAACAGGATGAACTGGTCTACAATAATTGAACCTGGTCACCAAGATTCCTTTATCCGTTTCTTCAATCATTTCTTCCTGGGTGTAGTCTCCAGAATCCATCAGGACGTTCATCGCTAAAGGACTAATCGGATTTGGCATTGGTAATGCATGTCCCGTTGACTTCTTTCCTTCTTCTCTTCCTGCTGTATATGAATCATAAACTACTTCATTAGCCACCCCACTATCAATGAGGTCTACTCGCTGCTTAGGAACTCCCTCATAATCAAAAGGATATCCTATCATCTCGGGATCAGAACTATCATCATATATATTCACTCGTTCATCCATTATTTTGTCACCGAACTTTCCAACCATGAAACTCCGTTCTTCCTGCACCCTTCTCCCACTGAACCCCATCATATCCATATATTGTAATATGCTCTTAACGGCCAAAGGTTCAAGAACAACATCATACTCACCTAAATCAATCTTCTCAGTATCCATATTCCTAAGACCCTTCTCTACAGCATTTCTACCAACATCTAAATGATCTATATCCCTAACATCATCAGAACAAGACTCAGACCAACCAAATCCCTGATCATTCTCCCAATCAACAATAGCAGTCGTAGTTAAATTTGATGAACTGAAACGGGAAAATCTCCTCACACCATGTGAATTAGCTACAAATAAACTCTGTTTCTCCGTCTTAAATGCGCCATAAACCCTATCCACGCCCTTACTCTTAGCCATTTCTATAATATCCTTAACTTTCTCAGCCCTCTCATCCGGAGTGAAATTCACTGTCTCCTCAACGTAATTTTCATGCGACTTCTTCATCTCGATAGGTTCCGGGAGCCCCTTGAAATCAGGATCAGTTTTTTGATATTTAGCAATAGTCTCTGCCCTTGACAAACAATCAATAATGGAATCCTCTTCAAGTGTATGAGTACTTGCAGCTCCTACTTTTTGATTAAATGCTACTCTGATTGATATGTCAATATCCTCTTGCCCAATGTTTTGATGGATCTCTGAATTTGCATATCTAGTTAATGCAGTATTATTTTCAATGACCCTTATCTCTACCTCATCGGCCTTAGCTTCTTTCAGTACTTCTTCGGTTATTTCTTCGAATTTTTCTCTGGATCCTACCATTTTCCTACCCCCACTCTAATATTTTTAAATCTAGCTGGTGCACATCCATGTCCTACTTGCATTGTCTGTGGTGGTTCTCCTTTTCCGCAGTTAGGTACTCCATGAAGTCTCCATTCATCCTTTCCAGCGATAGCGTCACAATTATTCCAAAACTCATTAGTTATTCCTGTATAAGTTGGGTTTTTTATTAAATCCGTTATTTCTCCGTTTTCTACAAGATATCCTGCTTCTGTTCCAAATTGAAAGTTCAATCTTTTATCATCTATGCTCCAACTCTTTATCCCATCGAATATTATGCCTTTATCAGTTTCTTCTATTATCTCACTCTTGGACCAATCGCCAGGTTCTAGATTTATATTAGTCATCCTAACTATAGGCAGGTTTTTCCATCCATCTGCTCTCATACTACCACTTACTTCAACTCCAATCTCCTCAGCCCCCTCCCTTGAAGTCTGATAACCAACGAACATACCATTCTTTATCAGATCTACTTTTCTAGCTTTCACACCTTCATCATCGTATCCAAAGGTGCCGAGACCTCCCTTAGCAGTTGGATCTGAAACTATATCAACAATCTCTGACCCATATTTCATTTCTCCTAATTTGTCAGGGGTCATAAAACTAGTTCCAGCATAGCTTGCCTCTGTTCCAAGGGCTCGATCTAATTCAGTTGGATGCCCACAGCTTTCATGGATCTGTAGAGCTAGTTGATTAGTGTTTAGAATAATATCCATTTCTCCTTCTGGGCACTGTTCTGCATCTAATAATTTTACTCCTTCTTTTGCTGTTTCTTCTGCGTTTTCCAAGAGGTTAAGACTTTCAAAGAATTCGTAGCCTTTTGAGTTATAATCTCCGCCGAAGGCATTTGGGTAACTTCTTTTTTGCGTGTCTTCACCATCTGAAACGTTAACGCTTAGACCTCCACCGGTCTTGATTAGTTCTTGTTCTATTTTAGCTCCCTCTGTGCTTGCAAAATATTTTTTGGTTTTCCAGGCTTTAAAATTGCTTTCTCTAACCTTTATCCTATCATCTAGATCTAGTCTATCATTTACATCCATCAAGTATTCTATCTTTTCTTCTAAGTCGACTTTAAAAGGATCTTTTTTGTGTGAAGTCGTATATGTGTCCTGATATATATTTATATCTTTGAGGTTTATTGGTTCAGAGGCTTTTGAAGAAGCCTTCGCTATTTTTCTAGCTCTTTTAATTGTATTTTGTATTCCTTTCTTAGAGAGATCAACAGAAGATGCGAATCCCCAACCACCGTCTATTACTCTTACTCCATACCCTTTACTTTTAGACTTCTTCACCGACTCTACCGTACCATTCTTAACCGTAATAACTTCAGTTTCAATCTCTGATAACCGGATATCACCATACTGTATATCCTTCTTCCCTAACTCTCTGTTACCAAAT
>CAYTEI010000022.1:0-1036 GCA_964436705.1 uncultured Thermococci archaeon | reverse complement strand
ATTCAACCAAATCCTGCATTATTGCACCATTACACAGACAGATTCCTAAGTAAAAAAATTTATTCCCTTAAGCTGCAAACTTTAAATATTTTATAAGGTTTAGATAAAAAACGATAAAATTATTTAGTTACAAAAGTTCTAAAGCAATATTTTTTAAACGATAGGTTAATATACTGGATTTTTTTTACAAACGTGAGACAACAACTTAGAAGATATACAGATCAATAGGATCTCTAACAGGAATATGAATTAGATAAATAGAATTTAAACATTCGTAGTTCCTTTTATTCGCAGATTCTGATCATTGTATTAGGCTTTATTTTCCGAGAGTATCTGTCCAAAGGTGTCTAATTAGGATAAGCGCGATAAATGTAGATATGACTGATAATATCCAATTGAAGCCAACAATGAGCATGAAAAAACTAATTGAGATCGTCATTAATGCTATCATAGCTAAAAATGTTAATAGATCCTTTAGAATATCGCCTGGTTTCATTATATCAATGAAATCTTATTACTTTGAGAATAAAAAGTATTGGGTGAGTTATAAAATAAGATGTTAAAAGCAATAAAAAATAGCTTCTATTTTATTTTTCATTTTTGTTGCTTAATCTGTATTAAGAAACTTTAAAGCCTTATTCAATAAGCAGTTATATATTTATCTTTTTGAAATATATCTTAGGTCAGTAGTACTTTGTATGATAAGAGAAAATTGATTTGTAGACATTTCCCTTAGTAATTGGTGATCTAAGGTAACTTTCCATAACTAAAAATTACACAGAGATTTAAGAGGTAAGATCCCTTGAATAAATACTTAGGGAATTCAATTAATCCTGATATAATCGAATTAAAGGTCAAAAAATATAAAAAAAGCTTTTTTATTATTTATATTACCAGGCATTTCTTATTGGCAGTTTTATATAAGAGAGATTTTATAAGATGTGGATATCGAATAAAACAATAAGAAGAAAATAACCCTGAAGAATGTCCAAACTGTGGAGATACCTATTTTCAAAAGGATGAGTTCCTTATAATG
>CAYTEI010000021.1:8962-21345 GCA_964436705.1 uncultured Thermococci archaeon | reverse complement strand
ATTGTTGAGTTTTCTGTAGTTCCTATGGGTAAGGGGGATAGTGTTAGTGAAGAAGTATCAGAAATTCTTGATATGATCGATCAAAGCGGCTTAGACTATAGGTTTACCCCAATGTCTACCATAGTGGAAGGAGAATGGGATGAGGTAATGGGTTTAATCAAAAATTGTCATGAAAAAATGAAAATTGATGCACCAAGAGTAGTTACTGATATAAAAATAGATGATCATAAAGGAAGAAAAAATAGGATTAAAGGCAAAATAGAATCAGTAGAAAACAAATTAAATAAAGATTTGAGGAAATAAAATGAAATTAGTAAGATTTAGAGATCCAAGCGGATACATAAGAAAAGGCGAATGGAAAGAGAATATTATAAAAACAAAATATCAAGAATTCGATCCAGAAACCGTCGAAATTCTACCACCATCAAATCCAAGTAAGATTGTCTGTGTAGGGTTGAATTATAAAGACCATATTGAGGAAACAGGAAAAGATAAACCAGAAAGACCAATGTTGTTTCTTAAACCTCCGAATACCGTTATTGGACATCAAGATACCGTACATTTGCTAAATGATAAGAAGAGATTTGATTATGAGGCAGAGTTAGGGGTAGTGATCGGTGAACAGTGCCGAAATGTGCCAAAAGATAAGGTAATGGAAATAGTAAAAGGATTCACCTGTTTAAACGATATATCAAACCGTTGTGACCAAGATAAAGAGCAAAACTGGGTGAGAGGGAAAGCTTTTGACAATGCTGCCCCTATTGGACCTGTGATAGCTACTTCAGAAGAAGTTCCTAAAGATGCAGAAATAAAACTTGAACTAAATGAGGAATTAAAGCAAAGATCAGATAGATCCCAGTTACTATTCTCAGTACCCGAACTACTCGAGGAAATCACGGAATATATGACATTAGAGCCTGGAGACATAATCGCAACTGGAACCACTTCTGGAATTGGGCCATTAAGTGATGGTGATAAAGTTGAAATAAAAATAGAAGGGATAGGATCTCTTATTAACTACGTGAAATCATGAAATTTTCTTTTTTATAGTATTAGTAAACTGATCATCATAACTACCATCCCGGAGAAAAGCCCTAAGTTCGATAAATGCTCGTTTCCATACTCTCTAGAGATTGGTAGTAGTTCATCAAAGCTAATGAATACCATTATTCCAGCGACAAAAGCTAAAGTCCCGTTCAGAGTTGCTGATGTTAGATATCTTAATAGTAATAGATAACCAATTATTGCTCCAATTGGTTCCGCTATTCCTGAGAGTAATGAAAACCCAAAAGCTTTTTTCCGATTCTTTGTAGCATAATAGATTGGAACTGACACAGCAATTCCTTCGGGGATATTATGAACGGCAATAGCGAAAGCAACTGGGATTCCAAGCTCGGGATTTTCTAAAGTAATAGCTAAAACAGACATACCCTCAGGGAAATTATGAAGAGCTATCCCAATTGCAGTTAAAACACCAGATTCAAGAAGCCTCTGGTTTTCTAGAGACTCCTCAGAATCGTCCTCTTCATGATAAGTATCTCTTTCTGTGTCCATGTGTATATGAGGAATTATTTTATCTACTGAAAATATAAATATAATTCCGCCAAAAAACCCGATATTACCCCAGAAAAATCCTATAGTATTAATTGCTTCTGAAAGTAATTCAACAAAGGATACATATATCATTACACCAGCAGCGAACCCCATTAATACGGAAAGTGTTTTGTATTTAGGTTTCTTTATAAGATAAGCTATTAACCCTCCGATACCAGTTGAAAGACCTGCGATAGTTGTTAGTAAAAATGCCATCTGAACATTATTCATGATCAAACCCCTAAAGCTCTTATATAGTAAAATCTTGACTATTATTAATATTTCCCATGAATAATGCTGGTAAACAAAAGTTCTTGAACGGTTTATAATTGATATCTCTTACTAAATAGTAGATAAATATCTTAGAAGAAGAGGTAGAAAGCCACTATTCCAGCTACTAATCCAATTGAAACCGGTGGTGCCATTAGTTTGAGGAAGTCTTCCATGTTGGCATCGAAGAATTCTAAGGAAATACCGACACAGGGATGTATTGGAGTAATTACATACCCCATAAATACTGATAGAAATATTAAGGAAAATATTAGCGGCGGTAATCGTTCTACACCAAAGCTCGTAAGGTATATTGGTATAATTATAGAAGCAGGTAAATTTATTCTTCCAGTAGCTAAGCCTAAAAGGAACCCAGTTCCTATACTAAGAGCGAGCTTAGATAAAGAAAGATCGGCTATTAAACCCCCAATGCCAGATGCTTTAAAGATATTAATGAAAATAAATATTCCAAACATTAGGATCGTGAAATTCCATGGCTTCATCTCCTTAATAGATAATTTTAAAACTTTTTTTCTAGAATCAATTATGTATATCGCCATAATCAAACTGGTACTAATACCTATGAAAGTTGAAATCTCGGTCACAGAGAAATTGAAGATCCTCTGAAGACTAAAATCCAAGACAGGAGCCAACAATATGACTGTCAATGGGGGTAAAAGTTCGTTTAATGAAAATTGAGAACCGTAACTCATATCACCATCTGATTTCCTAAGCAAGAAAATATAACCAAGCCCAATAGTAAGTAAAAAGAATGGAAACTGATACTTAATTATAGTGTAAACTTCTATATTAGCTATCTTTGCAGGAATGATCAAGGCGGGAGCTAAGGGATATATGAAGAATAATATGTGTCGAAACCAGATATTAATTCCGGCTTTTACGTGCCCGGCCAAATCTTCTCCGGCCTTATCTATGAGAGGGGCAGAGAACAATGCGCCTCCAGGTATTGGTAGTAAGCCGAGAAGAGCCGGGGAAAAACCTAGGAATGGTTTGCGCCCGATCCTTAGGTTGTTTACAATGTGATCAAGTTCCCCACTTTCCTGTAGAACCCCTCCAATTATAGGGATCATTGTAAGTGCTGCGGTGAGAACAAGAACTGAAGGAGTTTTTAATGTCTTAATAATTTGATTTACTACTTCTTCAGGATTTAAAGTAAATAAACCAAGTACTACTCCAGCTCCGATTAATGAAAATCCTAGATGCTTCTTTGATCCTATTAAGAGAATCCCTATAGCGATGAAGAAACCGAACCATTCTATTAGCATTGAAGATCGATGAATGATTTTTCTAGAACCTTTAAAGTTTTTCTTCAAAAACCATATACTAAAATCTATGGAAAAAATAATCAATAATTTACAGGTCAAGAAAATTCTATAAAACCTTTAATTATGAGATGACTTAGAAAAACACAAAATAAGGATTTATCACTTGGATGGGTCTTTTCTTATTAATTTAAAAATTTCAGTAAGATTAATGCAGATAAGCATATCCATATAGAGTAAAAATACTTAAAAAGAGTTCTAATCCATTTTTCTATAAATGAATTGAAATATAATTTTGAAAAGGTATTTTCACGTGAATTTAGTTTTAAAAAATTAAAAAGTGATGAATTTGCTTTATTAATATTAATAGCTTTTTGGGCGATAATAAAGAAAGAAAAAGTATATTTAAGTATTTGATGATAAATTATGTCTTTTGAAGGAAGACCATGATCTTCTACTTCTTCTTATCTGAATTATGGTGTCTATATAATTTTTATTAATTAGTAAAATTTATAAGGTATTATTCGAAATCCTAATGGTAAATAAATATGGAAAAAACAGCTTTATTCATATTTATAATACTTGTCCTAATAATAACCCCTATTTCTGCTCAAGAAACTGATTACGATGGGATACCAGAATCCTTCTATAATAGCATCGATACAGGGAATTATTCAGAACTGGAAGATTACCTGAATCAAGAAATGAAAAATTCTTTTAATAGAGATAAATTTATGGAATTTAGAGAATCAATAATTTCAGAGCACGGCGATCCAAGAGGATATAAATTTATAAGAGAAGAAAAATCTGATTATATAAGATCTTACTACAAGGTAGAATTCGAAGAATCTTATTTAACTTTTAGATTGGTATTAACAGAATCTAATGGCCAATATAAAGTGGCAGGTTTTCAGATAACCAAAGTTGAGGATAAAGAAAACTCTAATCAATCTGGTTTATTAGGGGGTGGTGGTTTAGGCAACCTAGGTATTCTTTTTCCTTTTCTTGGTGGCTTGTTAGGATTTTTGGTTTTTTATCTCCTTGGATTTAAAGATATAAAATTTAAGGAATTAGGTATAGGCCTTTTGCTACTTTTACTTACTGTCTTTTTCCAACCGATCATTCAGAATTTCCCGTTTATAATTCTAGGAATGAATTCTAACGCTAGTATTGTTGCTAGGGGTTTGGGATTTACCATTTTAACTTCTTTGTGGATAGGTTTTGTTGCAGGATCATTTCAACAAATTATAAGATATCCTTTTGCGGTCAAAAGACCTGTTAAACAAGCGATATTTATTGGAATAGGGTTTGGATTAAGCGAAGCCATAATTTTTCCACTATTTAGTTTATTACCTTCTAATGCCCCTCCAACATCTTTATCGGTAGGTTTAAATTTTCTGTCCTTAGCTGAAAGATTTTTTGTAACGATTTTCCATGGTACTTCAACTGCGATCCTTTCTTACGCATATTCTAAAGATAAGGGATTTAAAGCACTATTAGGGCTAATAATTGCTCATGGTATAATTGATACTTTTGCTGCAAATTACCAACTGACTGGATCAAAGTATGTCTTAGGATTTTCACTTATATTAACAGCGGTGATATCGGCTTCCTTACTTTACTTAACCCTAAGAAGGATTACTGAGGATGGGTAATATACTCATTTATCAGATTTACTAATTTTTTCATCTATAATCTGTATTTGACGAAGCACTAAAAAATTATCATAAATTTAGTTGGAATAGGTAAAAAATTTTGATTTATTCTGTATTCATCTTGTAAGATTATTTGTTTTTGGTGGGGATGTGGTGGATAAATTTTAAAAACCTATACCTCATCCATTAATTAGGGAGAAATATGCCTGCAGAATCATTTGGAGTTTTAGCACTCGCTCCACCCGTAGTGGCTATATTTTTAGCGATGTACACCAAACAGGTAATTTTATCGCTATTCGCTGGTATTTGGGTTGGTGGTCTAATAGTAGCTTCGTGGAATCCGGTAATAGCAACAACTACGACGGTAGATTGGATGATTGGAACAGTAACCAGTCCTTGGAACGCAAAATACTATTTAGTAATTTTCCTAATGGGTTCAGGAGCGGCCTTTATATATAAATCAGGTGGTGCAGTAGCACTAGAGCAATGGGCAGAAGGAAAAATCGAAACTGCCAGAGACTCACAAATACTAACTTGGATAATTGGGATGCTAATCTTCTTCGATTCATACCCAAGTACAATAATAGACGGAAACGCGACCAGAGACTTATCAAAAGATAGGTCATGCTCAAGAGAAATGCATTCATATGTTCTCGACTCAACCACTGCCCCGGTCACAACCTTTGGACCAGTATCAGGATGGATCGGGTATCAAGTATCAATGATTGCAGAAGGATTTGGAGTACTAAGCGTAACCGCCGCAAGTCTAGGAGTAACTCATTACCAAATATTCCTAAGAAGCATACCTTGGAACATTTATTGTCTAACAGCGTTCTTAATGGTGGGTCTAATCTCTATAACACAAAGATACTATGGCCCAATGTTAAACGCAGAATGGAGATCTAGAAAGCTAGGAAAAACAAGTAGAGACGATGCAAATCCATTATCAAGTATGGAAACTGACCTAGGAGAACCAAACAAACAAAACCCCAAACTGATGAACTTCTACCTACCGATATTCATACTACTTGGAGTAGGAATATTCTCTATGTACTGGATAGGCGGAGGTCCAAATCCAGACGTAGGGATAGCCAAAGCATTTCAACAAACAGACGTAGCAATATCACTGCTCTACGGAGCTCTAGCCTTTACCTTTTCCGGAGCAATATTATCGCTATATAACGGATCTATGGATCTAGAAGGAGCTCAAAGCACAGTCGTTAACGGATTTAAAACTATGATCAATGCACTAACAATACTTACACTCGCTTGGACAATTGGAACAGCAGCAGCGAAAGTAGGAACTGCGAACTTCGTAGTAGATACTATGGTAGCCAGCGGATTACCCGGAGGAATATTGCCTATAGTAATATTTGTAGCAGCAATGCTAATCGCATTTACAACCGGTACCTCTTGGGGTACAATGGCTATAGTTACTCCTCTGGCGATCCCACTAGGATATCAAATGGTAGGGGTAGATATCTTACCAGTACTCGTTGCAGCCGTATTTGGAGGAGCAATATTTGGAGATCATTGCTCACCCATAAGCGATACCACAGTAATGAGCTCTATATTCTCGGGAGCCGACCACATAGACCACGTTAATTCACAGATTCCATATGCACTAACAGCAGCTGCCGTAAATATATTAGCTCTTAGCCTATACGCTATTGGTATAAAACAAGTATATATTATAGTTCCATTTGCTATCGTAATGATGGTTGTCCTAGTGTATGGACTGAACAAATGGGATTCAAGTAGGAAAAATCTGCCGGAAGTAATGCCTACAAGAGAAGAAATAGAAAATGATGAAGTAGACGTTGAACAATATGCGGATCCTGGTGAAGGTGGTTCCCAATTCGTAGGATCAGATAGGGGGCAAGAGCAATGAAAACTTTTAACCGAGTTGCAATATTAGGGATAGTCGTTGCCGCTGCATACCTAACGATGATCTTTTTGTTCTCTATGATGGGAGGATAAAATAATTCAAATTCTTTTTTTCTATTTATATTTTTTTAATCAAAGCATTTGTTTATATTAAACTTTTTAAATCGAGAAAATATTTCTAAAAACTTTGCAACTTTAATTAAGAATTCTTTCTATTTTTAATAAGATTCTTTCTTATTATTTCAGTTTGAGAATAAAATTATTTTATATTGTAATCCTATTAAGCTTTTTAATTATAATTGTCTTTTTGATTTTATTTTTTTGTTGAAATTTATTTGATCCAAAAAATATATATAGGGTTACTTTATTGTCGATGTGTAACATTGGGTGATTTTATTACAGAACAAATCAGAGGAAAAGATGGATCGATCAAAGGTGATCGATTTGGACCCCGGCTTGGGGTTCAGCTCACTAGAAGACACGGTCCGTCAAAAGGTTATAGTAATTAAAATTGGAGGGTCATGCCTAGCCAATGGTAGGTCCCTAAAAATTGTTTTAGATAAGATCTCTAAATTGAGAGAGAAAGATATCAAACCTATTCTTGTTGTATCTGCTCTAAAAGGTCTAACTGACCAGCTATTAGACTTTGCAAAAATAGATGGGTCCAAGGATCCGGTGCTTATTGATAATATAATTTCAGAAGGCGAACAACTGAGTGCTAAAATTATTCATGAAAAGTTGAATAATCTGGGTATGGATTCGGAACCAATTCTATTAGAAGATCCTGACTTTCCAGTGATTACGGATGAAGATCATAGAGATGCCGAAATAATTCTTAAAGATACAGAATTAAAGATTAGAGAAGTTATAGGCGAATTATTATCTGAAGACAAAGTACCAGTGGTTCCTGGGTTTGTTGGGAAATCCAAGGATGGTAAAATAACTACTCTTGGAAGAGGAGCTTCGGATACTACTGCTGTTGTTGTAGGTAGAGCTTTAAATGCTACTGAAGTAGTCCTTCTTAAGGATGTTCCGGGCATTATGTCTTTTGATCCTAAATTAGCTGATTCTCCAGAACAAGTTTCGAAAATGACTGTAGAGGAAGCTTTACATCTCAGTTTAAATGGTTCGGAAGTAATTTGTCCCAATTCACTCAAGTATAAACAGAGAAATGAAAAAATAAGATTAGTGAACTACCAGAAAAATGATATTCTCGAAGGTGGAACATTAATTGTTGAGCAAATGGCCGAAGATAATATTGAACTTATTGAAAGTAAATCAGTTATATCTATTATTGGTAAAAAGATAGATCAAGGATCATTAATGACGAAGATTAGGGAAGAAATAGAAAGTTCAAAGGAACTGGAAATTTTTCAAAGTTCTAATAAGTCAATTTCTTTCATTTTAGAAAACTCAACAGAGGATATAGCTAGAGATCTACATAGCTTAGTTAAAAATAAAGAAAATCTTCTTGCTTTAACTCTAATGAAGGATATTTATCTATTGAAGATAAAGAATCTTCTAAACGGAAAGGATCTAATGAAAAAAGTAAGTAAGATCGATTCAAAACTTGAGTCTAGTATAATCGACATAAAAAACAGTGATGATAAAGTAAATATACTCATAAAAAATTTAGAGGATGCTAAGAAAATGAAAAAAGATTTGGAGGGATTTATGTGAAAGTAGGAATAGTTGGAGCCACAGGGATGGTTGGAAGAAAATTTTTACAGCTTCTTAAGGATCATCCATACTTTGAAATTTCTGATCTGATGGCAAGTAAAAAATCAGCTGGAAAAAGATATTCTAAGGCCTGTGAAAATCTAAATATTGATTTACCGGAAAGGATCAAAGAAATGAAAGTAAAAACAGTTGAAGATGAATTAAACAGTGATCTGATTTTTTCAGCGCTCCCATCCAGTGCAGCAAAAGATATTGAGCAGAATTTAGTTAAAAAAGGAAATATAGTTGCAAGTAACGCAAGTTGTCACAGGATGGATGAGGATGTTCCACTTGTAGTCCCTGAGGTTAATCCAGACCATTTAGATCTAGTAAATCATCAAAAAGAGGAGAAAGAAAGTCAAGGATTTATAGTAACTAATCCTAATTGTACCACTATTCAGTTAGTTTTAGCTCTAGAACCTTTAAGGGAGGATTTTGGGTTGGGAAGTGTAAACATTGTTTCAATGCAAGCCCTGTCGGGTGCTGGTTATCCAGGTGTTCCTTCTCTCGATATGGTTGACAATGTATTACCATATATAGATGGGGAGGAGGATAAAGTAGAGAACGAGCCCCGCAAGATTTTTGGAGAGCTCAAAGACAAAAGGATCCTGAAACCCGATATAACAATAAGCGCAAGTTGTAGTCGTGTAGGAGTTAGTGAAGGCCATCTTGAATCAGTTTCAGTGAAATTAGGGAAGGATTCGTCTATCGAAGAATTGAAAAAATCTATGAGGAACTTCCAGGGGGTTCCACAAAAATTAGATCTTCCAACTGCTCCCGAGAACCCGATAATCGTCATGGAAGAATCTAACAGGCCACAACCAAAACTAGATCGAAATAAGGAAGACTCTATGGCAGTTGTCGTAGGTAGATTGAGGGAAGATAGTATTTTAGATTACAAATTTACAGTTTTAGGCCATAATACTATTCGAGGAGCGGCTGGGGCGAGTGTATTAAATGCTGAGCTATTAAAAGAAAAAGCATTCATATAGAATAGAGGTATTAGGATGGTGGCTGTGAAAGTTAAGGTGCCTGGGACTTCTGCAAACCTTGGACCAGGATTTGATTGCTTAGGAATGGCAGTTGAGATACATAATGAATTTAGTTTCAAGGAAACAGATGAAGGCGTAGATATATCCGTAGAATCTCGAAATAATGAATATAATGCCTCAAAAGACGATGATCTGGTCTATCAATCAGCAAAATATTTATTCAATCATTTGAATAAAGAGATTAATGGTTTAAAAATTAGAGAAAAACTAGAGATCCCAATAGCTCGTGGATTAGGAAGTAGCGCAGCCGCCATTCTTGGAGGGTTGTTCGGTGCTAATGAAATTTTAAACAAACCATTTTCAGAATCTGAATTATTGAGAATGGCAATAGATATTGAAGGACATCCTGATAACGTAGTTCCAGCCTTGAAAGGAGGATTTAACGTTGTTATTGATCAGGATGATAGTTTATCTTATAAGAAAATTGAGACTGGGAATGATATTGAAATAATACTGGTTGTACCAGATTTTCAGTTGGATACTGAAGATTTAAGAAAAGTTCTTCCTGAGAAAGTTGATTTTAGTGATGCTGTATTTAATCATAGCAGAACCGCTTTACTGATGGCGAGTTTATATGATAATGATTGGGGGATGTTGTCTCTAGCAATGCAGGATCGACTTCATCAGGACTATAGATCTGAGTTGATTCCAGGGTTTGATGATGTGGTAGAAGGTGCCTTAAATGAAGAAGCTTTAGGTGTAGCATTAAGTGGATCGGGACCAACTATACTTGCTTTCTCTCATGATAACAGTTCCAGTATAGGTGAGGCAATGGTTGAGAAGTTTTCGGATCATGGAGTTGCGAGTGATTATTTAATTACCTCTCCAAACAATGAAGGTCTTGAAATTATAGTTTGAGGATGGAAAAATATGTTAGATAGATGGAATGGGGTTATTGAGGCTTATAGAGATTACATGCCTTTGGAGGATGAGACTGATCCAGTAACTTTGCAGGAAGGCAATACTCCTTTAATATTTGCTGAAAAGTTCAGTGAGGAATTAGGAGTGGATCTTTATTTAAAATATGATGGAGCTAATCCAACCGGATCTTTCAAGGATAGAGGAATGACAATGGCAGTTACAAATGCTATAGAGAAAGGTGCGGAAGCGATAATGTGTGCTTCAACAGGTAACACTTCTGCTGCTGCAGCGGCTTATGGATCTAAAAGTGGATTAGAATCTATAGTTATTGTTCCAAAGGACAAAATAGCATTAGGTAAAATGTCACAAGCCCTGATACACAATGCTAAGGTAATAGCCATAGACGGAAATTTTGATCAGGCCTTAGAAATCGTTAAAGAAATAACAAACGAGTATCCTGTTGAGTTAGTTAACTCTCTTAATCCTTATAGAATTGAAGGTCAAAAAAGCGGGGCTTTTGAAGTCTGTGATCAGTTGAGTAAGGCTCCTGATATACTAGCGATACCTGTTGGCAATGCTGGAAACATCACAGCCTATTGGAAGGGATTTAAGGAATACCATAAGAATAATGTAATAAAGGATTTACCGAAAATGATGGGTTTCGAAGCAGAAGGTGCTGCCGCAATAGCTAAAAATAAGGTAATTCAGAAGCCTGAGACTAAAGCCACAGCTATACGTATAGGAAATCCCGCTAGCTGGGCTAAAGCAGAAAACGCTGCAAAAGAATCTAACGGGTTAATTAATTATGTTACGGATCAAGAAATTTTGGAAACCTATAGGGAAATCGCTTCTACGGAAGGAATTTTTTGTGAACCTGCCTCAGCTGCATCCGTAGCTGGAGTAAAGAAAATGGTTGAAAAAGATATTATAGATTCTGGAAGTAAGATCGTAGCTATTCTAACAGGTCATGGTCTCAAAGATCCAGATATGGCTGTAAATATGATAGAAGAACCAGTAACAGTCAAACCGTCTGTCGAAAAAGTTCTCACAGAGATAGGAATTGAATAATTTCAAATTACTTTTATCTAGTTTCTTAACTGTTTCGGAGATTATGTTGATTATCTTACCGATTTTTTATTTAGATGATAATCGAAAACTGTTTTTAAGATAAATATCGTAATTATGGAGGTTAAAAAATGTTGGATAAGGAAAAACCAATGGAGATGGTGAAGAACGAAGTTGGTGATGATAAATTAAGGAAACATATGTATGCCGTTTCCGCTATTATGGGGGAACTTGCCGAGGAATTAGATAAAGATGCTGAAAAATGGGGGAAAGTTGGACTTCTACATGACATAGATTATGAAAGAACTAAAGATGATCCTGAGAATCACGCTTTGATTTCAGCTCAAATGTTGGAAGATGAACTTTCGGAAAAGTATTTGGATGCTATCAAAGCTCATAACTACCAAAATACTGGAGTAGAACCTGAAAAAGATATTGATAATGCTTTAATTGCAGCAGATGCTATTTCTGGTCTTATAGTTGCAACTGCATTGGTTATGCCTAATAGTAAAATGGAAGAAGTTAGACCAGAATCAGTTCTTAAAAAATTCGACGATAGTTCATTCGCTAAAAATATTGATCGGGACAAGATCCTTTACTGTGAGAAATTAGGATTAGACAAAGAAAAATTCGTTGAGATTTCGTTAAAAGCTTTGAAAGAGATTGATGATAGATTAGGACTGTAAAAAAAGATGAAAAAATAAAAAATTATCTATTCTATCTTTAATTTAAGGCCCGACATGCATCATTGGGTCATAATTAGAACTTTCAAATGAAAAATTCTTATTACTATTTTGCATTTAAATACCTCCTAATTTTCTTAAATAAATATATCTGTATCTAGTGTATGAAAAATCATTATCTTCAAGAGCCACCTGGGAGGCAACTCCTTTGGAAATTTATCTAATCAGGATAAGAATAATTGGTAAAAGAATCACAAGGACAGTACCAGGACTAACCACTTGGTCTGGTTCCAACATTTTCCTGAACCGTTTATT
>CAYTEI010000021.1:0-8947 GCA_964436705.1 uncultured Thermococci archaeon | reverse complement strand
CATGTAACCCGGAAAAGATATTTGAAAATAAAATCTAAGAGTGGAAATAATACCTTCTCCACAAGAAATAAAGCAAGGGATGGGATGACAGTAAGAGCAAATCAAAAAATAAATTAGAAGAAAAAAATGATTTACAAATCATAGTCAGTTGAATATTGGGTTTCGGCGACTAGATTTCCATTACTAATCACATGGGAAGGAGTATCTTGGTTTCTTATTACTTCGTATGTACTTTCATGGTTTAAAACAACGAGATTAGCTTTATTACCTTTTTCAAGCCCGTGTTTATTCAGATTCATATCTTTAGCGGCATTTTTTGTGATTAAATCGTACATAGTCTCCATGTCCTTCCTGGTGTTTTTCCAAATTAGATGAGAAACCACAAAAGCCACTTCAATCATACTATTCCTTCCATAGGGATAATAAGCATCCGCTATATCATCTTGGCCAAGTGAAACATTAATTCCTTTGTCCAATAATTCTCCTATTCTAGCATGGAGGGGTCCAGTCTGAGGATCAGAAACTATGCCCATTCCAGCCCTTCTGAGTAGTCCCGATAAACGATCGAAATAAGGGTCTGGATATTTTTCCATAGCTCTCGCATGACAGGCACTAACTCGATTTTCCCATCCCTCTTCAAGTGCTTTAACCGCTAGCATTTCAGTTGTTCTTAATGTGGGATCACCAGCATCGTCGGTCAACATTGCAATATCACGATCATAATCTGTAGCGATTCTGAACATCTTATCTATGTGCTTTTTAGACTCCTTATCTGTGTGTTCAATCCAGGGAATCCCTCCAACAACATCAGCACCCATTTCAATTGCTTCTTCGATCAGATCTTCGGCTCCAGGATCCTTAATCACACCGTCCTGCGGAAAAGCAACAACATCAAGATCAACAACATTTTTAAACTCGTTTTTAAGTCTTAAAAGAGCTTTAATTCCCTCTAAACGCCCTTTAGTATCGACATCAACAAAGGCACGATGATGAAGAACGCCATGCTTAATTCCAATCTTCAAAGCCTTCTTAGCATTCTCATAAATCCAGCTCTCATCATAATCTTCTTTAACCTTGGAAGCAACATCGATGGCACTCATCGCATCACCCATACCACTTTTCTCATCTGTATATAACTCTAAAGCCTCTTCTCCAACCCTTTGGAGGGTAAAAACCTTATCCATATGTAAATGAGGATCAACAAAAGATTCAGTAACTAAATTCCCTTCAGCATCCAGAAAATTAACACCATCAATAGACTCATCAGTTATCAATGAAATTTCATCATCAGAAACCCCAATATTAACCTTACCGGATCTAGAACGAATTTTAGCATTTTCAATGACTAAATCAAACTCTTCAACCATATTAACCAAAAAAACATAAGATATAAGAATACTTAAGAATTACGGGAATACCAAAAAATCCTAGCCAATATTCCAAAAACGAAAGAAAAAATTAGTCTAAAAATAAAGAATGATTAATGATGAGACCAAATAAAACTAAAAAAAAAACAGATTAAAGATCTTTGCCCTCAAAGTGGTCTTTATACTTCATGTCAACTTCTAATATGTGATTTGATAACCAATCTTTTAAGAAATTTGATATATCCATTGATAGTGTTAATTTATCCTCCTCATAATCCTTCATATACTCAGAAATCTTATTAACGTATTTTTTATGCTGTTCTTCTTGTTCTCCTAATTTCCGTTCTGGGTAGTCATGTTCCTCTAAAAGTTCTTCCTCCGCTTCGAAATGATAATCAGTATATTCTTTCATCTCTTTTATTATATTTTCCATTTCATCTTGGGCTTTTCCTTCTTTCATCGCATCATGTAGTCGATTTATTATATCCATTAACTTTTTATGATGTTCATCCATCTCCTCTACTCCCACACTATATTTGTCATCCCATTCGAATAGAGCCATAATAAATCCCTTTAAATAGTTTAATTAAAATACTATAAGGTTTTCGGTGAAAATCGTATTACCATTAAATTTTTCGGCAACGGAAATAAAAATTTGATGAAGTGGAAAATTCTTTCAAATATATTGAATTATTAGTTAACAGAAATAAAATATTTTTGTTAATAGAAATTTGATGGTGTCAATCTTATGGGGGATTTTGAAAAAATACTCAGTTAGTTAGAGAGACTGAGGACTTACAGGGATTTGAGTTCATCTCCTTTCTGTAGGTACTGGACCGCTCCTGAAAAAGGAATTCTATAGCGACTTCTTCTCTACCCTTTCCCATGAATATGATAAATTGAATGTCTATTTCGTAAAGTCTTGATAGGATTTTTTGAGATTTAGATTGCAATTATTATTCATTAAATTAATAAAGATTTCTTTGTTCTAAAAAATTCTCATCATCTACTAAAGGCACAAGCATTTTAATTAACCTAAATAATAATTAGGTATTTATAGTTTCTATGACAAGTTTCTTAGCTTTCTTTAATGTTTAGTGCATCCTATATAAGAAAGAAAGGAGGTAAAATTTAAATCCATTATCAGCCATTAAAGAAGTCTTAAACATCTTCATCTTTAAAATAAAATTGCAATTTAGAGTCAACTTTTAATATATGGTTTTGGAGCCAGTTTTTGAGAAAATCAAGTACTTTCATTGAAACAGTCAATTTTCCATCCTCATAGTCCTTAGAAAATTCTGAAATCTTTTCAACAAATTTTTGATGTTCATCCAGTTGTTCCTGATATTTATCTTCAGGATAATCGTATTCTCGCATTAATTCTTCCTCAGAATTAAAATGATATTCGGTATAGTCCTTCATTTCCGTTAGAATATCTCCTATCTTTTCTCGTCCCTCTCCTTCTTTCATAGCGTCATGAAGCTCATTCACCATATTTAATAGATTTTTATGCTGATCATCCACACGATCAACTTCAACACTATATCTATCTTCCCACTCAACTAAGGCCATAATCTAAACACCATATAATAAAAGATATAGTTAACTATAAAATTTTCTATTAATAAAGTTTCAATAAAGAGATGTCATTAATAAAATTTTCATTGAAAAGAACTCAAAAATCAATTAAAAAACATCTAAAACATTACTAAAACAGAATTTTAGATCAAAAGAGAATTAGGATGTTAAATTTCCCTTTCAAGAGAAATTATCTCTCGTGCCGGTCGTTGATGATCAGTATTAGCATGCTCATTTGCCTCATCTTCTGTATCAAAATTCTCCCCGCAAAGTTCACATTTCCAAACCTTCATTGATTTTCCCCCAAGATAAGGGATCCTTTTAAGATGGTCATATTAAAGTTTTTTTATTTCTAAAAAGTAACGAAGAAAGCAATGATATATAAATTTTATCCTAAGAAGGTAAACTCAGCATCAATAGATAAAGAGATTAAGAAAGTATATCACAGTAAGGAATATGAATGATTAATGGAACAAAGAAATATGACTCTAAAATTATTCTAAAATCAAATCTACTTTTTTAGAACTCTCATGCAGTTTCCTAGTACCCCCACCTTGTGATATTATCTTTAACGCCTTCCCTGGATCTTCGATAACGGTTCCACCGAGAGCTGTGACACCTCTTTTTTTAAATATACTAGTATACATTGTAGTAGTAGGTCCTAAGCTAACTATTTCTCGAGCATTCTGGGAGATACTTAGCAGATGATCAATGGTTTTGTTCACTAAAGTAGTACCAGAGATAATTACTATATCCTCATTAGGCAAAAATTGGTCAACAGCCCAGTCCGGATAAATATTATCGTCATCTGGGGTTCTCTCAAAAATATGAAGATCAATATCCTTGTTAAATTTTTCAATCAGTGGCTTAAAATTACCAACCATGCCAATACTGTCACTATCTTTAATATCTAAGTATTCGAGGATATCACCTGTTTTATTAATATTTTGATTAACAGTTGCGTTGATTGTAGCCATTCCTACAGAAGAATCTATAGCATTAGGTTCTAATGCTAAATTACCGAGTTCCCAAGCACTCTTATATTCTAGGTCTCCTGCTTCCTCCATTACTTCACAACAATCTGTAATCTCTTCCCTAAATGTGTAGGATATACCCATGTCGTTATTCTCAAATAGAACACCTGTATAACTGAGACCCATTCTTACATCCTTAACCGTTCTATTCTTTAATTCATCCTCTATATCATTTAATATCTTCTTCACAATCATTTAATCACCTATTGTTCTTCTAATAACGATTTAACATTCATCCAGACTTCTTCTATGCTTTCGGATAATTTTGAATTGGTAAATTCTACTACAGTATTCTCATGTAACATCGCTTCCGTGGCAATTTCATCATATGGAATTTTTCCTACAACTGGGACTTTCCTTTTTACACATAAATCTATTAATTTCTCAGTTTTTTTCTTATTAATATCAAATTTATTTATACATACAGCCATATTTAGATCAAAATGATCTCCGACATCTAAGACTCTTTTTAGATCATGAATTCCTGAGACTGTGGGTTCTGAAACTACTAGAACCATATCAGAACCCTTTATAGAGGATATAACAGGGCATCCAGTTCCCGGAGAGCCATCAACGATTAAGATTTCATTTTCCTTAGATAAACTTTTCGCTTTATCTCGGACTCGAGTAACCATTTTTCCGGAAGCTTCTTCACCTACATCTAATTCTGCATGAACTAAAGGTCCAAATCTAGTATTAGAAGAGTAGATTGTTCCTGTACTTTCTTTCTCCATTTTTATTGCGTTTTCTGGGCAAACAAACTCACAAACACCACATCCTTCACATTTAAGTTCTTTAATCTCTATATCCTCATTTATGGCATTAAAACGGCAAGATTCTTTACACTTTCCGCAAAGAGAGCAATCTTTAATTTTTTTAGCTGTAAAAGTGCCAACGTATTTTTCTTCATCCATTACTTCTGGAGACGAAATTAATTCCAAATCTGGAGCATCAATATCACAATCAGCTAAAATTGCATTTTCTGCCAGTGAGGCAAAAGATCCTGTAATAGTGGTTTTTCCAGTACCTCCTTTACCACTTATGACGGTTAATTCTTTCATTGGATCATCTCCAACACTTTTTCATGAAGCAAAGCAAATTTCTCTTTCCACTCAGGCATCTCTTTCACGAAAGGAATTCCATCAGAATAAAGATTTGCAATTTCCCTTTTATTGGGTATTTCCATTAAGATCGGAATGTTCTCTTCTTCACAATAATCATAAACTCTTCTATCCCCTAAACCAGCTTTGTTTACAACCACCCCAAAAGGAATGTCCATTTGCCTTATCATACTTATAGAGTATTTTAAATCATTTAAACCAAAGGGAGTAGGTTCTGTAACTAAAATTACGAAATCAACATTTTCTAATGTTGAAACGGCAGGACAAGCATTTCCAGGAGGAGCATCAATTATAACGGTTTCACCATTACCATAACCTTTGACTTTTTCTATTACTGGAGGGGCCAATCCTTCCCCTGTGGTAAGTTCCCCATGATAAAAACTTGAATCTTCTTTTGCCCTTTCTATCTTACCTACGACCCTTTCATTTTCTTCTATAGCATTCTGTGGACATCCTAAAGTACATAGTCCGCAGGAATGACATAGTTCTGGAAAAATCTTAGGCCCTTCGGGAGTTACTATTATGGCGTTAAAACGACATAACTCCTCACACCTTCCACAAGTATTACATTTTTCCTTATTTACTTTAGGAGAAGACATCTCAACTTTTTCTACTTCTTCTAAATTTTTATTAAGAAATAAATGACAGTCGGGCTCTTCAACGTCACAATCCAAAAGTTGAGAATCTAAAGATAAGAATAAGTTTAAAGATACCGTTGTTTTGCCAGTTCCTCCTTTTCCACTGGCCACTGCGATTTTCACTTAATCACCGTTCAAAACTGTTTAATGATCATGATGTTCATGCCTATTCTCTTGGCATGCATTCTTGTCCGTAGCTTCTTGCAGTTCTCCATTCTTCCATTTTTCTAAGCATTGCTTTGCATTTCCACTTCCGCCACCAACAAATACTTCTATTCCATAACTTTCAAACATATCAACGGCTTTTGGCCCTAAATTTCCGCAGAGCATAACTTCAATGCCCTCCTCAGCCATATGTTCGGGTGGTTTACCAGAACCCCCCATATGTTCACTCGTGTTTTTAACAACACTAACTTCGTCATTTTCAGTATCTACAATTGTGAATGTAGGAGCTCTCCCGAAATGAGAACTTACTTTTTCTTCTAAACCAGATTCGCCTAAAGTAGGTATAGCAACTTTCATTCTTAACACCAAATAACAATAATTTATCTTCTACCTCTACTTCTCTTTTTAGGAGAAGTGTTAGGATTTTCAATTCTATCTAATTCGTCATTCAATAGTTTTTCAATATTATTCCGGTTTTTATCTCCTTTAGCCTTGTAGATATTGATATCCCATTCTTTTAAGGCATCAAAGGCTTTTGGACCTACAGAATCAGTAATCAATGAGTTAACGTTCTCTTCTCCGATTAATTTTGCAGCCTTTATACCGGCTCCACTAGTCTGATTAGCGCCGATATTCTCTATGGTTTTATCATAATTAAACTTATTTTCACTTAATTCGACTATAACAAAATAGGAACATCTTCCAAACATTGAGCTAGGTTTACTATCTAAATCTTTTCCTTCAGAACTAATTGCGATTTTCATTTTATTCACCTCGGATCATTCTTGTCCCGCATTCGGGACATTCTTTTTTGGAGCAGGGGATCCCTCTTTTCTTTTCTTCTTCGTATCCACATTCTGGACAAACACATTCTGACGGAGGTCCTCCGTAACCTCCGGATCCTCTTTCTGACATTTTATATCTTCCTCCTTCGATTTTGATGGCTTTTCCATTAACTAGGGCTTTGGAAATTTTTTCTCTCGCCGATTTTAAGAGTCTGTAAAATGTGGGCTGAGATATATCCATCTCATTTGCAGCCTCTTTTTGATCCACCTTTTCAACGTCTTTTAGTCTAAGGGCTTCGAATTCGTCTACTGTAAGATTAGTTTCCTTTAGGTGTCTTTTTTTTATGCCTGCAGGTTTAAAGTAATTGAAATTTGGTTTACAGCAAACTTTTCTATATTTTTTTGGTCTTGACATTTTCTTCACCATCAAATACTGTATTCTGGGTCTTCCTGGTAGAGATTATTCTAATGAATTCACTAGTTATGAATATATATTCATAATATTTAAAGGTTTTCTAAAAAACAAATTATACACATATGAGCGAAATCTTTTTAAGTTACTACACATATGAGATAAATGGTGATGTTATGCCATATGGAGATGGAACTGGCCCGGAAGGTATGGGCCCTAAAACTGGAAAAGCACTTGGTTTTTGCGCAGGATTTAATAGCCCTGGATTTACTAAAGGAGTTCCACGCGGAAGAAGAGGACGTGGAGGAGGAAGAAAACGTAGAAGAGGGTCTAATACCGATGTGAATCCAAGAGGGATTTCAAGACCTAGAGATGGTAGGGGAAGGGGAATAACCTTCCAAAGATCAGAAGTTCCAGAAAGAAGGGAATTATCAGAGGAAGAAGAAGCTGAAAACCTAAAAAACTACGCTGAAGAATTAAAAAAAGAACTTGAAGAAGTGCAAAAAAGAATAGAAGAACTTTCTGATTAATTTTTTTCTTTATAATTAGATCTTTTTAAAAAAAATAAAGTTTCCCGTTAGTTTATTCTATTGAGGTCTAGTAACTATCTATTTAATTTCACATAAATGTTCAAAAATACTTAAAAATATCCCTTTTTCTAAACAATAAGTTTAAGAGTGATATTATGTTGAATTTGAATGACTTACATGTGGGAATTAATGGGGAAAAAATTCTTAACGGAATTAGTTTAAACGTGAAAAGCAGTAAAATACACGTTATTATGGGCCCTAATGGTAGTGGTAAGTCTACTTTAGGTTACACTATTATGGGGCATCCAGATTACCAAATTAAGAAAGGTGAGATAGTTTATAGAGGCGAAAATATTACAGATGATTCCGTAGATGAGAGAGCAAAAAAGGGAATTTTTATGGCATTTCAGCACTCTGAAGAAGTTGAAGGAGTTAAGCTTAATGAATTTTTAAAATTGGTGCTTGAAAAAAAAGATGATCTGAATCAGCTCGAAGCACATAAAAAGATAGTTGATAAGGCGAAAGATTTTTCTTTCGATAATGATGATGTTAACAGATATCTTAATACTGGGTTCTCTGGAGGAGAGAGAAAGAGATCTGAGTTCTTACAAGCTTCTCTTCTTGATCCTAATCTTCTAATTTTAGATGAACCCGATAGTGGAGTCGATGTTGACTCTTTAGATTTGATATCAAAGAAAATAAAGGAATTTTATGAAGATGGGGCCTCAGTAATCTTAATTACACATTATGGAAATATTTTTGAGCATTTAAAGTCTGAATTATTAAAAGTCCATATAATAAAGAATGGAGAATTTGTTATGGAGGGTGGAAGTTCTCTTATTAATGAAATAGAGAATAAAGGATTTCAAAAGGTTTTCAAGGAGTGTGGGTGTGATGAATGATGATACAACTATTGAAAGAGGTAAGAGAAATCAGATAGATATGGAGGAATCTGTATCTATAATAGAGAGACAGATTGATAATATAGCGAGTGAGAATGATGAACCTGCTTGGGTAACTGACCTTAGATACGAGGGGCTTGATGCGTTCAAGGAAGCTCCAAATCAAGACCCGGTTTTGAATAACTTGACTGACTTCACGGCTAAGGAAAACGAAGTTCCGATTGATGATATAGAAAGCTTGGATGATCTCCCCACAGATATGAAAAAACTTTTAGATGAACTAGGCAATAATGAAGAAGAAAAAAAATTTATCGCTGGTTTAACTTCTGAGACGGATACTGGAGTAATACAGAGCGATTTTATGGATAAATGGGATGAGAAGGGGCTTACGGTTACTTCTATGAAGGAAGCGGTG
>CAYTEI010000020.1:17586-23126 GCA_964436705.1 uncultured Thermococci archaeon | reverse complement strand
GCTCTATCAATGAACATCCAAGCAGGAAAAGTAGTAGGAGAAACCATAAAATCCACCCTAGGACCAAAAGGAATGGACAAAATGCTCGTCGACAACATGGGCGACATGGTCATCACAAACGATGGCGCCACAATACTAGACGAAATGGACGTAGAACACCCAGCAGCCAAAATGATGATAGAAGTATCAGAATCACAAGACGAAAACGCCGGAATGGACCAAATTGATGTCATGGTCACACTAAGAAACAGACACAGTGAAAATGTAAATGCAGGAATCGATGTTCTTGACACAGGAACTGACGATATTTTAGAAGCTGGAGTTATTGAACCTCTAACTGTAGCAAGTCAAGCGGTAAAGTAAGCCGCAGACGCAGCCACAATGATCCTAAGAATAGATGACGTAATTTCGGGTGGATCCAGTAGTGACGAAGAAGCCGGTGGACCTGGCGGTCCTAGCGGCCCAGGAGGTCCTGGCGGAGTCATGCCAGGCGGAATGGGCGGAATGATGTAAAGAAATCTTCCTAAAACTTTATTAAATATTTATCTCTCTTTTATTGATTTTGAAACAAAGAATTAACAATAAATTTTTGGTTTAGAATTTTATCTAAATTTGTATATCCATTCTTTGGTTGAAAATTTTTGGTCTACTAGTTCTTTGGCTCTTTTTTCCTCGTCTCTCGTAATTTTTCCATCTTTGATTTCTTTGTTTTCTGAAAATTTATTAATTAAGCTTTTGATTACATTCATACGGGAAATTTCAGGATTTTGCATTTTCAGAGGATTAACAGCTTTTTCTGCAGACTTTATTGCCTTGTCTTTAATTTTTTCTTCTCCAATTTTCAAATACTTAACCATCTTTTTAGGCTGCATTTCGTAGGCAATTCGAGTATGATGAAGTACGGTATTACCTTGTCTTGTTTGGGCAGCTCCTCCTACTTTTCCATTAGGGGATATAATATCATTAATTGGTTTATAACTAACATCATAACCTAAGTCTTTAAGAGCATTTATTGCGAATTCATCCAGTTCTTTATAGGAGGCCTGAATTGAGTCAGATTCTAGATAGTCTTTCGGTAGGTATAGAGAATAGGTGATTTGGGTTCTTGGTTGGGTATACATAGTTCCGCCGCCAGTGATCCTTCGACTAATAATTATGTTATCGTTTCTTATCTTTTTCTCGTGGAGTTCATTCTTTACTGCCTGAAATCTTCCTAACATAATATTTTCTTTTGGGTCCTCCCAAAATCTTATTGTAGGATGTCTTTTTCCTTGATTAACATTCTTTGTTAAAACTTGTTCTATTGCTTGATGCATATGGGGAGATCTCTCGTCCATTCTTATTAATTCCCATTTAATGTCTTTCATTTTCACTGGCCTCCTTTATGAGTTCAGCGATAACTTTTGCATTAAAACCTAATAGTTCGGTTTCAGGTGATATTTTTTTATTAATTTTTTTTCTTAATTCTTTAATTGTTTTATCGTGTGAAATACCATTTAAGGTTCTTTCAATTTTTTCTTTTTCTTCTTCAGGGTAAATAAAAAAATCACCAGTGATCTTTATATCTTTAATTTTTTTATTTTCTTTTTTTAGAGATACTTGAACTAATTTTCCATCTTTGACTTTTCTTTCGGCAAAATAATTCTCTTGATTTTTATTTGGCATTTTAAACCACCATAACTAACTTCGTGTCTTATTTTGTCCACTGATATTAAATCGTTTTTATAGGGGGATAACTTATTTGAAACTTAGGATTCCATAAATCATTGAAGAGTCTTATAATTTTTGAATGAATTAGAGTTTGTGATTATTATTTAATTTACGTAATAGCAATGTTTAAATTATCTATATCGCATCTTTTTCTTCAATCTTATTGAGTTCAGGAAAGATCTTAAGTATTAAAATCTTGTATAATATATGTATTTATTATTGAGGATAAAATGTCTGATAGTGGAAAAATAGATAATAAGAACATTGAGGAAAAGATAGAAGAGTTGTTAAGAATTGAGGATGAAAATGATTTTCTAAGTAAGGTGGAAGATCTTCATTCTGCAGATATTGTTAGGGTCCTGGAGAGAGCTGAGGAAGATAAAAAGAATATAATATTGAAGAATTTGAGTAATAATAAGTTGGCTCAAACATTAACTAAGATGGGTACTGAACAGAAAAGAAGATTGGTTGTTTTTCTTGAGAAGGATAGGTTAATTGAAATTTTGGAACTTACGCCTGTAGATGAAATAGTTGATTTGCTGGGTGAAGTTTCTATTCCCAAATCTAAGAATATATTAGATTTAATGAAAAAAGAAGATGCTAAATCCGTTCGTAACTTAATGCAATACGAAGAACATTCCGCTGGAGGCTTAATGACTACCGAATATATTGGTATCAAATCACACATGAATGTTGAACAGGCTTTAGAAAGAGTTAAAGAAATTGCACCAGAAACCGAGGTCTTAGATTATCTTTGGATTGTAGATGACCAGAAAAATTTGATTGGATTTGTAGAACTAAGGCAACTTTTTACGAATGATCCAAATACATCTATAGAAGGAATTATGAAAGAAAATGTTATTTCAGTAAAGGCTCATGTAGATCAAGAAGAAGTTGCTGACTTAATGTCTAAATACGATTTACTAAGTATACCAGTAATAAACGATTATGGAAAGCTTGTTGGTGTAATAACCATAGATGATATAATTGAGGTACTAGAGGAAGAAGCGACAGAGGATTTACTAAAAATATCGGGATCAATAGAGCCTGAAGAAGAAATACCTGAAAATAAATTCCTAAGTAAGGCATCGGTACTCCAAACTTTTAGGGCAAGATTCCCTTGGCTAATAATCGCTCTATTTGGTGGACTATTGGCAGGGTCAGTTATCAGTATTTTTAGAGAATCCCTAGAAAGTGTTGTTATTCTCACATCTTTCATCCCAGTAATAATGGCAATGGGTGGAAATACCGGAACTCAATCTTCTACCATATTTATAAGGACCTTAACTTTAGAGGAAATTGACAGGAAACAATTCCTTAAATACGTCCTGAGGGAAGTAAAGGTAGGGGTAATTATAGGGTTAGTTATCGCAATTGGATTATGGATTATAGTTTACCTATGGCAGGGTTCTACTGTACTTGCTGGTATAGTGGGTATGGCGATGTTACTTGCAATAACGGTGGCAAATATGATAGGACTATTGGTTCCATGGACCTTAAATACATTGGGATTCGATCCAGCCGCTGCATCTAACCCTTTAATAACAACAATGCAAGATGTAATAGGTTTAAGTATTTATTTTATTATAGCTCGAATTTTCATAGGAAGTATTTAGGATTAATTTGTAACATTAAAACCCAAAGAGAATAGAATTCTTTCATGTAGCCTAAGAAAGATCGGTCAATCGGAACCCTGGAGAGGCTTCCTAAGAACTGAAAGATTAATTTAATTATAATTGTCATAGTCATGAAATTTTCACAAAAACGTTTATAAGCAAGTTTATTAATTATTTATATCATCTGAGGGGTAAATAATGTCGGATAGTAATAATGAAAGATTGACCGGAAGACAACATGAAGTCCTTCAATTTTTACAAGATAGAGGAAATGAAACCAATATACTTACTATAGAAAAATCCCAAGAAGATTTAGCTGATGAATTTGGCATGACAGCTCAAGGACTAAGCAATCATCTAAGAAAGCTTAAAGAAAACGAATTTATTAGAACAGGAAGGAAATTCATTGATATAACTGAGAAAGGTTTAAAAGCACTAAATAAAAAAGACGGCAAAGCAGTAATATGTGTCAAATCTGAACCAAATAAAAGATCCAATGTTTACGAAAAAGTATCTACTCTATCTGTAAAATCTAAGAGAGTTACTGGCGATATCGATCTTATTATTGAAACCGGAAGGGAAGACATGGAAAGTTTACTTACTAAGCTTTCAAAAATGGACGGAGTAAAAGAAACAAAAACCCATATAGTTTTAAAGAAAATTTAATTCAATCCTAACCATCTTATTCTTATTTTTTAGTCTAGATTTTTAGCCAATTTTCTATTTCTATAGAAACTATATTTGACAAGCAAATTTCTTGCTCAAATTTTCCTAGATCGGTAATAACAATAGTTAGAATTGATTCGGCACTTCTATTAGTACATTCTTTTTTTATTTTTATCTCTTGGAATACCATTTAAAAAATTTTCTAAAGGAACAATTACTATATTTTTTTAATTATATCATTAATCTTTTAGGTCTGGAATTTTCTTTTTAAATTAAAAAATCCTATTAGAGAAGGGGGAAGGATGGATTTTAGGTTTGGTTTACTTACTCTGTTTGCCTCAATTTCAACTATGAATTCTTTAATGGTTTTGACTTACGTTCCTCTATATAGTGAAGAAATAGGAATTCCAGTAGTTTTAATTGGATATTTAGTTTTTATCTATTATGCCACTGAAACCTTAATAAGAATCCCTATAGGTTCCTTAGCGGATTTTTTAGGTCATGATATAGTTATTTTATTGGAAGCTTTTGCCCTTATAGGTTCATCTATACTGTATATATTATCAGAAAGATTTTGGGTTTTATTAATTTTAGCTCAGGCACTCTTCGCTCTTGGTTTAGCTATAACTTGGGTTGTAATCCCTTCTTACATTTCTCAGATAACCTCATCTAAAGAATCCCTCCCAAAGTATACCTTTTCACTAGGTATTGGTTTATTAATAGGAGGCCCTCTTGGCGGATTTATAAGGGATACTTGGGGTATGTCAGTTCTTTTTAGAGTTTTTTTAGTTGATACGATAATGATGCTAATCATTGGATTTGTTTTCTATTTGGTTAGTGATCAGAAATTTAATCAATTTTCCTGGAATAAAATTGATTTATCAGGTATTATTAATGGTATTAGAAATTCTTACTCTGAGTCGATAAATTTATTATCGAACAAGAAAATTATGGTAGCTAGTATAGTATCCATGATAATGTTTATGACAATTGGTATGTCTAATTCTCTTTTACCAATTCATTTCTCTAATATTGGCCTTACTTCGTTTCTTATAGGGATTATTCAGACCAGTAGAGTAAGTTCATCTACTTTGGCACGACTGAGTGTGAAAAAAATTATATTGAAATGGAGAGTTTCAACTATTTTGGCATTTGGTATGGCAATCACAGGTCTCTCTATCGTACTAATTGCTTTTGTAGAACTAACTTACCTAGTTATAATTCTATCAATAATCTGGGGGTTTGGAGGAGGAGTATATTTACCAATAGTTTTTACTATTATTGCAAATTCAACTAACTCTAAGAATAGAGGAGCAGCAATGGGGATTAGAGGTTCTTTAAGTACCTTAGGTGCGGCTATAGGTGTTTTATTTTTTACTCAACTTGCTAACTTTACCAGTATTGTTTTTTCATTAATGATTTTAGGCTTAGTAGTTTTTTCGTTTTCTTTTTTACTTTTGACGATTTGGAGAAAAACAATAGAAATTTGATTGGTTCTAGATCAATTCCTAAGTGAATTTTATTAAGAAATTTTAAAGGGAGTGGTAC
>CAYTEI010000020.1:0-17576 GCA_964436705.1 uncultured Thermococci archaeon | reverse complement strand
TAACAAAAGAGAAGGAAAAATTTGAACCCCTTGATGAACAAGTAAAGATGTACACTTGTGGTCAAACTATTTATGATGATCTTCATATCGGTAATGCTAGGACTTATGCTGTATGGGATATCCTCAGAAGATATTTAGAATGGAAAGGTTATGATGTATTTCATATTCAAAATATAACCGATGTTGGACACCTGACTGATGACGCAGATCAAGGTGAGGACAAAGTTGAGAAAAGGGCTAAGGAGAAGGGAATAGAACCGATGGTTTTAGTTGAAGATCAGCTTGAAAGATATTATGAAGATATGGATGATTTAAATATAAAAAGACATGATATTAACCCTAGAGCCAGTGGACATATCCTTGAAATGATAGAATTAAATAAAAAAATTTTAGAAAATGATTATGCATATGAAAACAATGGTAATCTATATTTTGATGTAAAAAAATATGCCGAAGACTATGATTACGGTAAGATGGGTGGTATTGACATTGAGGAATTAGAAGAAAGTTCCAGAGTTGAAAAAGATCAAAATAAGAAAAATCAATATGATTTTGCTTTATGGATAAATGCCGACCCTGATCATATAATGAAATGGTCTTCTCCTTGGAGTCGAGGATATCCGGGATGGCATCTTGAGTGTTCAACTATGTCTAGAAAATATCTTGGTGACCAGTTTGATATTCATGGTGGAGGAAAGGATCATATTTTTCCACATCATCCTAATGAAAGAGCCCAATCTAAAGCTGCTTCAGATAAAGATATGGCTCAGTTCTGGCTACATACTGATTTTGTAACGATTGATGGCGAAAAAATGTCTAAAAGCGAAGGTAATTTCTATACTGCGAGAGAGATAATTGATGAATATAATGGAGAAGTTCTTAGAATGTTTTATGCTTTCACACATTATCGAAAGGAAATTGACTTCAGCGATGAGGCTTTTGAAAATGCGCAAAACAATTTAGAAAAGCTTTATAATACTTTGCGTTTGATAGACGAATCTGATGGTGGTAAAAGCTCGAATCTTGAAGAGGATATAACTAAGACTAAGGAAAGATTTGAAAAAGTTATGGATGACGATCTTAATACTGCTAAAGCTGCAAATATACTTCTTAAGTTTTCAAAAAAAGTGAATAAATCTTTGGATAATCGGGAAGAGATACTTAGTAATGCTCGAGATACTATCAAAGAACTTGGAAGAGTTTTGGGACTCGGACTCGAGTTAGAAGAAAAAAAGACTAAAGTAAATGAAGAAATGATCGGAAAGATAATCCAAGTACGGAATAAACTTAGGGAGAAGGAAAAATACAAACTTGCAGATAAATTAAGAGATGCTTTGAGTAAAGCTAATATAGAGTTGGAAGATAAAGGTAAAACAACGAATTGGAAAATTTCTAATTAATTCTAATTAATAATTTTTTCTTTTGGTGTAATAATGAAAAAAGAGTATATTGAGGATTACTCTATCCGGGGTATCGTAGAAAACTTTATAATTGGTATAGTAGGGTTTATCTTTATTTATGAGTTAATTTGGAAAAATTATTTACTTTATAATTGGAGACGCGGACTGGACTTACCTTCTAAAATACCTTTCCTAGTTATTCCTGGAATTATTGTTTTAGGCGGTATATTGTTTGAGTATTATCAGAAATAAAAAAGGATTAAAAATAGATTTATTGAAGTGCTTCATATATTTTATCTAAGAATTCGTCAGCTGGTAGAGCTCCAGTAAATTGTGAGCCAGTTCCATTGATGTTGATTTGAGGTACGGAACTTACTCCATATTCTTGTGAAACTTCCGTAAATTCTTGTGCTTCTATCATATCGGATTCAATGTTTTCATTTTCTATGGCGAATTTATGAGCTGTTATAACGGCTCTTGGACAGTAAGGACAGGTAGGAGTTACAAAAACTTTTATATTTACTTCTTGATCGATTTCCTTTAGATCATCTTTTACCTCTTGATCTAGATCGGTTTCGTTTTTGGAAAGCATTAACAATCCTTGTAGATATGATTGGAATTCTTGTCCTGATGGAATTCCAAAGAATCTGATTCCTTTTCCCCCGTTGTTGGTTAGAATTGTAACTGGGGCTCCGTTGTAATCGTTTGCTCCTAGTTCTTTGGCTATCTCTGAGTTAATATCATGGGTTCTTAGATCGATTTTGTTTGTTAATTCCAATAATTCTTCGTTCAATTCTATTGTTTCTTCACAATATTCGCATTCATCATCTTTGAATACATTTATTGTAACAGTATCGTTCATTTCGGACAATATTTCTTTTACTTCTTTTTTATCGTCTTCTTCTAATAATCCCATTTTTTCAACCTCGCTAGTATTTTCGAAAAAGTTTTAAACCATTGGTTTCATTTTAGTTGTGAGGTATGAACTTATAAAGTTTGTGGCAAAAAATTACTAAAAAATTTCTTTGAGAAGATATTTCTCTAAAGAAAAATGATTTAAATAAATTTATTTTAAAAACTTAAAAGGAACGTGAAAATAATGGATATTTTTAATATAATAGGAAGTAAGACACGAAGAAAAATACTTACCCGATTATCTTGCCATGAATGTTACTTGAGCTCGATGAGCGAAGGATTTGAAATATCACATACAGCAATTTCAAAACACCTCAGTAAATTGGAAGATGAAGATATAATTGAACCTGATAAGGGCGAAAAAGACATGAAAAAAATATTCTATAAAATAAAAAAATCAAAACTAGTTACCTCCACAATTACTCCTAACTTAACTGACTTTAAGGAGTACGATATACCTGTAAAGGAAAATTCTGTTAAACAGAAACCTCTAGATGACGATGTCAAGGAATTTAAAGAAATTTCAAAGTCAATAAAAGAAAATTATGAAGAGATAGCGGACCTTGAAGGGAAAAGAAACATATTAATGTCAAGGATAAAAAACAAATTTTCTGTTAATAAAGACAAAGACTCTCCAGAGATGAGGATCCTTCATTATCTTCTTTTGAAAGGTCAATGTACCTACGAGGAATTAAGTCACTACATGAATACCAATGAACAAGATGTTGAAAGGTATGTTGAAGAACTGAATAAAGAAATTCCACTTAAAATTGAGGATGAATATATTGAGATAGGCCAGTAATGATTCATATACAAGGAAAAGCTTTAAATTCATGAATTTGATATCAATAACCCTGAGGGATTTTATGATCAGGATTAACGTTAATGAATGTTATTTATGCGGTACCTGTGTTGGAACTTGTCCAGTAGGTGTTCTTTCTATCAAATCAAATGGATGGGAAATTGATCATGAGGGTTGTATTGAATGTGAGAGATGTATAGAAGTTTGCCCTGTTGGAGCTTTATTTAATGGGGAGGATTGAAATTATGAGAGACTTAATGATTATAGGAGCTGGCCCTTCTGGTTCTATGGCTGCTAGAGAGGCAGCAAAGAGAGGGTTAGATGTTTTAATGGTGGATAGATCCGATGAGATTGGTGTTCCTAAAAGGTGTGCTGAAGGTATTGGTAAGACTGCATTGCAAGAACATGATATTCCAATAGAGGATAAATTTATAGCAAAAAAGATACACGGAGCTAGTATTTATTCTCCCAACAATACCGAACTTACAGTAGATTATAACGACGTCTCAGGATTTATTCTTGAAAGAAAAGTTTTTGATAAATATTTAGCAAGATTGGCAGCAAGAGAAGGAGCAGAAGTACTGTCGGGTGTAGAATCTACTTCATTAATATCTGATAGTGAAGGAAATGCTAAGGGCGTCAACTTAAGAAGTAGAAATGAAGAATGGACAGAAGAAGCAAGAATCATTATAGGGGCAGATGGAGTTGATTCCTTAGTAGCAAGATGGGCTGATATGGATTCATCTGTTCCGCCTAAGGATTTAGACGCTGGTTATCAGTATGAAATGGCTGATGTAGACTTTTTTGATTCAGATAGAATTCATCTATATTTTAATAAAGAATTCGCTCCTAGAGGATATGTTTGGATATTTCCAAAAGGAGAAGATACAGCAAATATCGGTGTTGGAATAGGGGGAGATGATCTAAAAACAGCTAAATTTTATCTTGATAAATTTATAGAAGAAAAAGGAATTAAAGGAAGTATAATAGAGAGAAATGTTGGCGGTATTCCGGTAGGTGGCCCTTTAGATAGTTTTGTTGTTGACAATGTGGCTGTTGCAGGAGATGCTGCTAGACAAGTTAACCCGATACACGGTGGAGGAATTGATGAAGCTCTTAAATCTGGTGAAATTGTTGGAAAGAAAGCCGCTATAGCTATAAATCAAGATGATATATCAATATTAGAAGAGTATGAAAAAGAATGGCGGGAAAAGAGAGGGGAAAAGCTCAAAAGGATTTTAAAGGTCAGAAAAGCTGCTGAAAATATGGGAAATGAGGATATTAATGCTATTTTTAAGGTTGTAAAAGAAAATTCATATGACAAAGAGGATTTGCTTGGTATTTCTCAAGGAGATTATAAGCCTCTTTTTAAGAGCTTAGTTAAAAATCCGAAGCTAGTTATGCGGAAAAATATAGTAAAAACCCTGAAAGAAGCTCTATAGTTGTTTTAAATTCTATATTTTCATTTTTTAAATATTCTAATATATAATTTTATCCATTCTTTTTTATTTTGGTCACTACTTTATTTCCATCTTCCGTAAGTTCGTATAGTCTTCCTTTTTTCTGTTCTGGGAACAGACATGTTATTAAATTTTTATCTCTTAAATCTCTTAAATATGTACTTACGTTATTCCTATTGATTTCTGTTTTTTCCGCTATTTGTGTAGGAATTAATCTTTTATTATCAAGCTCTAGAAGTATCTTTGTCCGATTTTTTGAAGCTATTGTCCAACGATATTTTTTAAGCACCATTTTTCCCAACTCTTTTTATTCAATGCCTTTTGTAGAAATCCTATTTTTATTAACGAATTTAAAGCTTTTTAAAGATAAAATAAAACTAAATTACTGGTTCAGTAAATCTATATTATTGATAATTTAATCGTAATTTAATAGTATCAGTTCAATAAAAATACTAGATTTTAAAATTTCTTTTCTAATAATACTTAAAACTCAGAGTTTAAATAACTTCGCATTTTAATTGGATTATAGTAAGATTTTATTAAAGAATTTTTTAGTATTGTGTAAAAATTTACCTTTTTTAATGAAGCTTTTTAATGAATAATCAAAGAAAAAAGATATCGACACCCTAAATTACTGTCGGAATCTCAAACAAAAAATATAAATAAATTTCTCTAAATAAAAAATAGAAAAAATAAATTAGGATTGTAACAAAATTAAGATAATATATTCCAAAAACATTTTAACGACGGGGTAAATTTAGTATATTTAGTAGCTTACATCTACACTTAATAATGGTGCTAAGAATGGATTGGAATGAAGATAGCCGATCAAATTATTGGTTCGTAGAGCAAATTTCCAAAATAGTGGGATTAAAAAACAACTTCAATTCAGAAAACGATTTCTGGTTCTCAGATTCTGATTTAATAGATATATTTAAGTTTATAAGAGGGAAAAAACCAGAAAATGATAAAAAATACTCAAGAAGATACGGAAACGAAATCAAAAGACGTTACCTATATAGAATCTTCAGTGAGATTATACATAGAAAATATGACAAATCTATACCTATACCAGAAGGAACTGAACCAAATAAGTTATTCCTTCGTGGACTTTACGATATAATTAAAGATAAATCAAACGAACAAAAATCAAAACCCTATAGTGAAATTATTTTAAATGAAATTGAAAAAGTGAAAATATTTACAAATCCACAAACTGGTAAGAAATTTATCAGCATTGCCCTTAAAATAGATAATGGTTCTGAAGAAACCTACCTTCCTTTTGAAACTTTTAAAAATAAACCTGGGAAGTTATATAGCGCTCTTATCGAAAATATTGGGGATGCCCCTAGAGAATTAACAAAGGTTTCCAGATCAGAATGGCAAAAAGATGTTATCAATGAACTGAGAGCGAAGAGTAAATTAAAAGATCTTAGTCAAGATCCTAAAAAAAATGCAAACATGTTAACCAAAGTGTATGGATTTAAGGAAATAAAAAATGGAGAAGCCCATTTCTTTTTCCACGATGATCATTTAAAACCCCATTTAATAGAAACTACTGAGCAGGAAAACAAAAAAATACATAAAATAAAGATTAACGGCATTGAAACTACAATAGAAGAAAGAAAATCAAAAAATGATGATGAAAAATAATTTTTCGATATTACCATTTCCTTTAATAAGTTATCTAGAAAATCAATAATAAAAAGAAATACTGAAAAATTGCCCATTATGAATGGTTTTAAGATAAGATGGAAATTAACTAGATCAAATTTTATTCTTATATATATGCTTTATGTCAAAAATAATAGAGATTTTCTGGTATCACAACCAATGCAGGGGAAGTATTGGGAGTACCCTTTGTACTAGGTCATTACCAAAATCCTTTTTTTGTATTCTTCCTAGTTTAGTGGGATTATCATGGATATGAGGGTAGATTTCTTTGATGAGGAAGGTTACGTGAGAAAGCAGTGCGAATCATGTGGAGAATATTATTGGACTAAAAACCCTAATCGAAAAACTTGTGGAGATCCTCCTTGTGACGATTACGAATTCATTGGAGAGCCACAATTCGATAAAGAATATAGTATGAATGAAATGAGGGAGAAATTTTTATCCTTCTTTGAAGAAAATAAACATGATAGAGTTGATAGATATCCTGTTGTTCCTAGATGGCGGGATGATGTGTTGCTAGTTGGCGCGTCAATTATGGACTTTCAACCTTGGGTGATATCAGGACAGGCTGAACCTCCTGCAAATCCTTTAACAGTTTCTCAGCCTTCCATAAGATTTACAGATATAGATAATGTTGGTTTATCAGGTAGGCATTTCACTATTTTTGAGATGATGGCTCATCATGCTTTTAATATTACTAGAGATATTTATTGGATGGATCAAACTGTTAGATACTGTGATGAATTTGCTAGGTCTTTAAATATTAATACTGATCTTGTTACTTATAAGGAGAGTCCTTGGTCGGGCGGGGGGAATGCTGGTCCGGCTTTTGAAGTTCTTTATAAGGGCGTTGAAATAGCTACTCTTGTATTCATGCAGTATGAGACTGCTAATGGGGATGAAGAAGAAATATTGAATATTAAAGGCAAGGATTATACTCCAATGGGTAAAAAGATAGTTGATACGGGTTACGGATTAGAAAGATATGTTTGGGCTTCTCAGGGAACTAAAACAGCTTATGAAGCTGTTTTTCCAGAAATAGTTCCAAGAATAAAGAATAAAGGTGGTGTACCAAGTATCGATGAAGAAATTATGATGGAAAATGCAAGGTTATCAGGATTAATGGACGTTGAAGATGCTGGAGACCTTCGAATGATTAGAGAAAAAGTAGCCAATCAGGTAGGAATTGATCCAAAGGAATTAGAAAGAAAAATGAAACCCTATGAGAGAGTATATGCAATTGCTGATCATACTAAATCTTTGGCATTCATGCTAGGTGATGGAGTAGTGCCCTCAAATGTTGGGACTGGATATCTCTCTAGAATGCTACTCCGAAGAGTTTCTAGATATTTAGATGATTTAGATATGGAGATGCCTATATCGGAAATTGTCGCATGGCAGATCGAAGATTTGGACAAATTCCAAACTTTGGAAGAAAGAAAAGATGAAATACTAGAGATGGTGGATCATGAAGAGCAAAAGTATGAAGAAACTCTAGATAAAGGGGGTAGACTTGTAAGTAGGAAAATAGGAGAATTGCAGAAACAAAACCAAAAAGAAATTCCTCTTAAAGTTTTAAAGACATTATATAAATCTCATGGGGTAATGCCTGAAACTGTAAAAGATAAGGCAGAAAAAAAAGGTTTAAATGTCGAGATACCAGACAATTTCTTCTCACTGTTAGCTCAAGATCAAGGAACTGAAGAGGAAACAATTAAAGATGAAAAGAGATATTTAGACTCTAGTTATCCTGAAACCGAGGAGCTATTTTATGAAGAATCTCACTTAAACGAGTTTACTGCTGAGGTATTAGGAATTGAAGATAATTGGATAATTCTTGATAAAACCGCTTTCTATCCGGAAGGCGGTGGTCAACCAAGTGACCGAGGAACCATAAACACTATAGATGTTTTAAGTGTACAAAGAGAGAATGGGGTTATAATTCATAAAGTTAATGATCCTGAAGCTTTTAGTGTTGGGGAAAATGTTCATGGGAAAATTGATTGGGATCGTAGGTCTCGTATTATGAAGCACCATACTGCTACTCATGTGATCCTTGGAGCTGCTGTGAGAGTTCTAGGAGATCATGTATGGCAAGCTGGTTCTGATCTTAGCGAAGATTCAGCTAGAATAGATATTAGCCATCATGAAAGATTATCACGTGAAGATGTCAAAGAAATTGAGAAACTAGCAAATCAGGCTGTAATGGATAGAAGAAATGTTCACTTTGAATATGTAGAAAGAACTAAAGCGGAGCAAGAATATGGATTTAGAATTTATCAAGGAGGACCTGTCCCTGGTAGGGAATTAAGAATTTTAAAAGTTGATAAATGGGATGTAGAAGCTTGTGGAGGAACTCACGTAGATGATACTGGCGAAATTGGGTTTATTAAAATATTAAATACTGAAAAAATCCAAGATGGAATTGAAAGGATAATTTTTGCTTCAGGACACGCTGCATTAGAACAGGTTCAACATAAAGAGGATCTTTTATCAGAAACGGCTGAGACCTTTAGGGTATCGGAAGAAGACGCGCCGAAAACAGCAAAAAAGTTTTTTAATGAATGGAAAGATCGTGGAAAAGAAATAGATAAACTAAAGCAGGAAATTGCTTCTTTAAGAGAAGTCAATGTTAGGGAAGTATCTGGTTTGAAGATCAAATGGGATATACTTGAAAATGTTGAACCTAATGACTTAAGAGATATGGGCTTTGAAATGAAGGAAGATGATTCCTTAGTTTTACTTGTTTCTGAAAAAGGTTTCGTAGTTATAGCTGGAGATAAAGTGCTTGAAAAAGGATTGAGCGCAATGATGGTTAAGGAAAAGCTTACTAGTGTTACTGGAGGATCTGGTGGTGGAAGAGATGATATGGTTCAAGGCGGAGGTATTAATCCAGGAAAAATAGAGAAAGGAATTAAAGAAGCAGTGAATTACTGTGAAGAAATGATACAGCAGTGATAAGATGTCTAAAATTTCGAATTTCTCAGCGAAGAGGACGAAAAGTATTACTGAATCTATGATTAGGAAGATGACAAGGGAAGCTCTGGATCACGGGGCTATTAATTTGTCTCAAGGATTTCCTGATGAAGATATGACTCCAGAAAGAGTGAAGAAGGCTGCTAAGGAATATATAGATCAAGATAACCAGTATAGTATAACTTGGGGGATGCAAGACCTTAGAGAGAAAGTTTCTGAGAAATATAATGAGTGGAGGGATTTAGAGTATGATCCTGAAACAGAAGTTACAGTTACATGTGGAACCAGTGAGGCAGTTATGGCAACAATTTTATCTCTAATAAGTAAAGATGATGGGGTTATGTATTTTGAACCTTCGTATGAGAATTATATACCTTCTACTCAAATTGCTAAGGGTAATCAAAACCCCGTTTATATCGATACTGATCTTAACATCAAAAAAGAAGAACTTAAAGTTAAATCTAGGGATTCTTCTGTTCTAATTCTTAATACTCCTCATAATCCTTCTGGTAAGGTATTTACTCAAGACGAATTGAAATTTATTCGGGATATAGCCATTGATAATGATTTAATTATTGTTTCTGATGAAATTTATGAACATATGGTTTATGATGGGGATCATATTAGTCCTGCCCAGATCGATGGTTTAAAGGAGAGAACTGTCCTTTGCTCTGGTATTTCTAAAACTTATAGTGTTACAGGTTGGAGAATTGGTTACTTAATGGCTCCTAAGTATTTATCTAAGGAGATAAGAAAAATTCATGATTATACTAGTATTTGCGCTCCAACTCCTTTTCAGAAAGCTTCGATTGCTGCTCTTGATTTATCAAATTCCTATTATGAGGAAATGCGGAATTCTTATAGAAAGAGAAGAGACTTAATGGTTGAGGGTTTGAATAAATTAGGGTTTGATCCAGTTATACCCCAAGGTAGTTATTATATCATGGCTAGTTTTGATGATTTTGAAACCGTAGAGACTGATCAGGAATTTTCTTTGAGATTAATAGAAGATACAAAGGTTGCTAGTGTTCCGGGGAGTAGTTTTTATACTGATAAGAATTCTTGTTCATGGATTAGATTTACTTTTTCCAGGAGTGAAAGTACTCTTAAAAAAGCACTAAAGAATATCGAGAAGAATAAGTGGTGGTAGATCAGTTTCTTTATTGGTGAGTTCTTTTGAAAGTCATGGGAAAAGTATTAGCTGGTATAGAGGAGATGGCTGTTAATGAGGTAGATTCATTAATTGGAAGTAGATGTGAGTATGATCATGGGAAAATTATTTTTGAAGCCAGCGTTGAGGATATCTATGAGTTAAATCTTTGTTCTAGAAGTCTTTTAAAGATTTTAATTCTTCTCTGTAAGGAAAAGGCCTATGATTTGGATGATGTTTATCGTGTGGCCAAAAACATTGATTATACAGAATTTATGCCCCAAGGAAAGAGTTTTGGTGTAAATAGTTCTAGGTATGGTGACCAAGATTTTACTAGTGTTGATGTTGCTTCTAAAGTAGGTCAGGCTATAATTGATAGTGTGAAGGATAGTAGAGGTGAAAGGTTAGAAGTTGATCTTGATGATCCTGATATTGAAATTTATTCTTTGTTACGTGATGATGAGTTATTTTTAGGAATTAATACTACTGGTGAAAGTCTTCATATGAGAAGTTACAGGGATAATGTTCATCCTGCTCCTATTAATCCTACTGCGGCTTATGGTTTATTGGATTTTTCTGGATGGGATGGCGAGGTTTTGTGGGATCCTATGTGTGGTTCAGGTACTATCCCTATTGAGGGTGCTTTGATGGATAAAAATGTTGCTTCTTCTATAGATCGGAATTATTTTCGGTTTGAGGAGCTTAGTTTTTTTGATCCTGAAGTTTTTAGTGAGATTAAGTCTCAGATTATTGAAAGGAGTGTTTCCGGGGGTTCTATTCTTTTGGGTTCGGATAAGTTTAGTAAGCACGTGGAATTGGCCAAGGATAATGCTCAAGAAGCAGGAGTTAGTGATCTGGTTAGGTTTATTGAAGGGGATATTGAGGAGATAGATATAGAGAAGGGTTTTGATTACGTTATTAGTAATCCGCCTTTTGGTTTAAGGGTCGGAGATCCTGGCATCGTCCGGGATGTGTATGAGAAGTTTTGGGATCGAATGGTTGAATTTGATGGTATTAATATTACTTTAGTTTCTGGAAATGATGATTTGCAGAAGAAGGCTCCGGTGAAGCCTAATGATATTAAGGAAATCCGGTTAGGTGGTTTGGAGTGTAAAATTCTTAATTATCGCATTGATTAATTTTAAGAATTTAATTTGGTATCCAAAAAAATTAAAGAGATGAAGTAAGAATTCCGGCTTCTTATTTTAAAAATAAATAAAATAATTTGATATTGGTATATTTTCAGCTTCAGATAGGTTCAATCTTTTTAGTATTAAGCTTAAAAATAAAGTTTTTTAGTTTTAGGGAATTTTTTTAAGCTTCTATTTTTTATATTTAAATCATTCTATAGAAAAATATTAATGATTTTAGTTATAACTTAGTAATTGTAACTAAATCAAATGGGTAATTATTCTTCTTTATGGGGTTTAATTATGAAGTTTAAGGTTAAGAAAATTGACATTGAGACTGATTCCTCAAAAGTAATTATTAATAAAGAGGATGCTAAAGAGCTTGGAATTCATGTTTCAGACAGAATAAAAATAGAAGATGATGGAAAATCTTTTACTGGAGTTGTCGAGACCACAATTGAATTAGTGGATTCTGGAGAACTTGGGGTTACTAACAGCTTGAATGATTTTGGAGAGTATGTCGATTTAAGTATTGCTTCAAAGCCTGAATCGGTTAATTATATTCGAAAAAAGTTGGATGGTAACGATCTGCAATCTGAAGAAATAGATCGTATTGTAAGAGATATTTATAATGATAAGTTGAATGATATAGAGTTAGGAGCTTATGTAACAAGTATTTATGTAAATGATTTATGTAGGGAAGAGATTATTAATTTAACTAAATCAATGGTGGATGTTGGTGATGTTTTAGAGTGGGATGAAGATTTCATTGCTGATAAACATTCTATCGGCGGGGTTCCTGGAAACCGGGTCACCCCTATAGTAGTTCCTATTGTTGCTGCTGCTGGATTGAAGATTCCGAAAACTTCATCCAGAGCTATTACATCTCCATCTGGAACCGCTGATACTCTTGAAGTTTTTTGTGATGTGGAATTTTCTGTTCAAGAAATTAAAAAAATTGTAAATAAAACTAATGGATGTATGGTTTGGGGTGGATCCGTTGATCTATCTCCTGTGGACGACAAAATAATTAGAGCTGAACATCCTCTTACATTGGATCCTTATGGGCAAGTACTTGCTTCTGTTCTTTCTAAAAAGAAGAGTACTGGTTCAAATCACATTGTAATTGATATACCTTATGGTGAAGGATCAAAAGTTACCAAATTTTCAAAAGCTAAACAAATGGCTAAAGATTTCAAATTAGTTGGTTCTGACCTTGGAATGAATATCGAATGTATCATAACTCGAGGTGATCAGCCCATAGGAAGAGGTATAGGACCCGTACCTGAATCAAAAGACATATTAAATGATTTGGAAGGTAATGGGCCTAAGGATCTTAGGTTAAAGAGTTTAAGATTATCAGAAGTTATACTGGATTTAGCTGGTTCTAACCAAAGCGCGGAGAAGATTCTTGATAATGGAAATGCCCTTGAAAAATTTCGTCAAATAATTAAAGCCCAAAATGGTGATCCTAATATAAGGATGGAAAATTTAGAAGATGGAAAACATATTGAAGAAATTAGGAGCACTGAATCTGGTGTAGTCACTCATATAGATAATAAATTGATAAGTGAGATAGCTAGCCGTGCTGGGGCACCAAAGGATAAAAGGTCCGGAATATATCTCCAAAAAAAAGTAGGGGATAGAGTTTCAAAAGAGGAGGTCCTTTATTCTATTCATGCTGAGAAAAAAGATAGATTGAAAAAATCTATTGAATTTCAAGGAAAAGTTAAAGAAACTCGTGTTCGAGATAAAGATGAATCATTAATTAGTCGGGTTTAGTAGAGAGTTCCTCCTTCTGGTACTTCTTTATCCGGTTTGACGAGTACAGGGTTTCCATCCTTCCCAGGAACCCCAACGGTTAAAACCTCAGATTTAAAACCAGCTATTCTTACCTGCCCCAAATTTGTTGCACATAGAACCTGTTTTCCCTTTAATTCCTCAACGGAGTGGTGATAAAGGATTTGGGCTGCTGATTGAACTTCTTCCCCGCCTAAATCAATCCAAAGCCTACACATTTTTGGTTTATTAGCTTTCGAGAAATCTCGTGCTTTTTTTATTCTACCTACTTTTAGTTCCACATCAAAAGGACTTTCTGTCATTTTACACACCTATTAATAGAGTTTCTTAGTTATCTGATTTAAAAAATTTTTCGAAAAAATAATTCTGTATCTTATTGCTTTTCAATTCTTAAATTCGAAACTCTGGCATTTTCTTTAATCCTAATTCCATTTTCTGCTACACTTAATGGGATTTTTGGTATTTTATTAACCTTTACTGTGGGATGGAATGCTCCTTTCTCTAGTAATTCTTCCCGCGATTGTATGACCGCTATATCGTTTTTTAGATCCTTAAGTTCTTCATTGTATTCTAATAGATATTGACCTTGTTCAAGTTCCCACCATGAATATTTATCGTCTTTATTTCTTTTGGTTGTTTTATGAGGTTTTAAATCTGGTTTTTCTAGTTCTCCACCGCCAAAATCTATTCTACCGGGTTTTTTTATTTCAAATATTTCGTTTACAGTTAGAGCAAATCCATTCTCGGTTTCTTGTGTGTCTTTATGTACTATATTTTTCAGATGGGATGAGATTTTCTTACTCATCTTACCACTATATTTAGTTAGTATATGGAAATGATAATACTTTGGTTTGACCAAAAATCATATATAACATATAACTTTAAGGATTAAAAATAGTAGGAGGGGATTATTGGAATGCAGAGTTTCTTGATTGCTATTGTTTCTTTGGTTGTCTTCGGCATAATATTTTATTTTGGCGTTGGAAAATACGTAGAAAGGATAAGTGAATAGTTTAGAGGAATTGTAGAAGGTTCGGGTTTTTTACATATGTTTTTCTAGTTTTTCTAAGTTTGGAAATTTTCTTGGTTTATCACCGATTATTATAGGGTGAATTTGTTTTCTGGTAGTTTTTTTGAGTATTGGAGACATAAAGTCTTTGGGTTTTATTTTATTTATTTTAACCCCTCTTGCGAGATTTGTGAAGGCTGGCTGTACTATTATATCATATTTTTTTTGCTTAATGTGTAGATAGGCTGAGAATCTTTGCTGTTCGACTTCGAATGCTGGGTGCTCGTGTCCCATTATTATTAATTCGATATTATCGTTATTACTTGTTTCTTTATGTCCGTGTGTGAACAATATCTGATCTATCTGGTATTCATCTTTAATTTGAACTTCTGAGTGTTTTTCCATTGCGTGTTTAATCATTGTGTCATGGCTTCCTACTATTATTGTCACTTCTTTTTCATTTAGAAGTTTCATTAGTTTTTCAATAGTTTCATCTACTCCATATGGGATTTTTTTAAATTCATGAATGAAGTCACCGTTAAAAACAATTTTTTCAGGATCATACTTTTCTTTTAGCTTTTCTATTCTTTTTATTAACTTATCTGATTCTTTCAAAGGGAATTCAAGTCCACTTTCTCTTAGTTGTTCTTCCATACCGATATGTAGATCCGATAGAACCAATGTCTTAATCTTCTCTATAAATATTGCCTCGTCTTCCATTTCTAGTTGATATTGATTAATTGTCAACATATAGAATATCCTCATTAGCTTTCTATCTTTTTTATAACCTGTTTGTGGAATTCTTTTAAGAGCTTGTTTTTGTCTTCTGCTAGTACTGCATCGCTGGCTTTGAGAGTTGCTAGTCCAAAGCTTAGAGGTGTTGGTGTAGTTACCATTAGTGATTTTACCATTAGTTCTCCTTCCTGTATTTTATTTAATATTTCTTTGATATGTTCGAGTTCTAATCGATCTTCAATTATCTCTCTGTAGGTTTCTTCTAGTGGTGCGAAGTTTTCTAGGTCTTTGGCGTAATGTATTAACATGTCCGCACTCATTTGTTGTCTTTTTGCAGATTTGCTATTTCCCTTGTAATTTTTTAAAATCATTAGGCTTCTTGTGGCGTTTATTCGGAAAATCCTTTTTAAAAGATTTGTATCTTCAAGAGCTCGTCTAAGTATTTTTCTAGCTTCTTCGGGCTTGATGGTTTTCATAATATCTTCTATATTGACATGACGGTTAGCGGACATACCTAATACGAAGCCAGTATCCATAATACTTATTGTTACATTAATGTTATGTCTTTTACTTATTTGGTAAGCCACGATCCTACTAAGTCCATCATTAAACTTCCTTCCGTAATTACTTCTAAAGTAATAATACCTCTTATTGTCATCTTCGTGTTCTTCGACTACTAATCTGTTTGGAGTACTAATGCTGGTCTTTCTTTGATATTTAATTTGCTGATCAAAAAGGCTATTTAGGCTTGTCGCACTGTTTGAATCTATTGGCATCTTTTTTAACCATTCTAATAGTGATCCCTTAACGTATTTACGAATTGCACCTTTCTTAAATTTAAGAATGTTTTTTCCAAGGTCAAAGCTTAAAGGTAGTCTTTCTGAGAACCAACTCGGAACGTTTGGCTTTGCACTGGTTTTATCAACATAGACTTTACTTCCTCTTCTATATCTAAAGCTTAAATGCTCACCCCCAAGAACGAATACATCTCCTTTTTCTAATGTATCAAGGTATTGTTCATCAAGTTTACCGAGCCTCTCTTTATCTCCTCGGGTATAAACATCACAACTGAAGTCATCTGGGATTGTTCCTATATTAGTGTAATAAATTACTCTAGCCATTTTCCCTCTTTTACCCACTTTATCTGTGTCTTCATCATGCCATATCTTTGCATAAATGTTTCTGTCTTCCATTCCAGTATATTCTGCCGTCATGTAGTCTTTTATTATTTCGAATTCTTCTTCTGATATTTTATGGTAATTATAACTTCTTCTGACTATTTTTTTAATTCTTTTTAGTTTAAGAGGGCCGTTAATAGCCATTCCATAAACATGTTGGGTTAAAACATCAAGAGATCTTTCCGGTATTTGCACTTCATCTATAAATCCTTCTGTTGCTTTTTGTACCATGACCCCGCATTCTACTAATTCATCTCTATCCAAAGCTATGACTCTACCTTTAGCAGTTTGGCCGACTCTATGACCTGAACGTCCAACTCTTTGTAGCAACGCCTTCACACTTTTGGGACTGCCTATCTGGATAACGAGATCTATATAGGGCATATCTATTCCTAGTTCAAGGCTTGTACTTGAAGAGACAAAATCAATTTCTCCTGATTTAAGTTTTTGTTCTATATCTATTCTTTTATCTTTGGATAAGCTTCCATGATGGCAACCACTATTTTCTTCATCATATTTTTCCGGATATCTTTCTCTAAGTTTATGAAGTACTCTTTCGGCTCCGCTCCTAGTATTTGTAAAAATGAGTGTGTTTTTGTGGTTTTGAATCATTTGGTCTAGGTATTTATAGAGTTTGTCTGAAATCTCTCTCGAGGGCGTATTAATTAGGTCTGGCACGGGGGTTTTGAGTTCTAAGTCATACTCTCTAACAAATCTGGTGTCAACCATTTCTACCGGTCTTACGTTCCCATCGTTCTGATATCCTCCTAGATAAAGACTTATTTCCCAAAGAGGTTCTATCGTTGCACTACATCCAATTCGAGTAAATTCTTCATCGGCGATCTCCGCTAATCTCTCCAAACTCAGACTTAAGTGAACTCCTCGTTTATTATCTGCTAAAGCATGTATCTCATCTACAATAACCCATTTCACGTTTTTTAATTTTTCTCTAAATTTTGGAGAATTAAGTAGGATAGCTAATGTTTCAGGAGTGGTATTTAATATATGAGGAGTTTCCTTCAGCATTTTTGATTTTTCATAATCGGTTGTGTCTCCATGCCGAATTGCATGCCTAATAGTATCTACATCTTCACCTTCTTCTTTAGCTAGTTCTTCAATTTCTTCAAGAGGTTTTTCGAGGTTTTTATGGATGTCATTGGCTAAGCTTTTAAGAGGACTAACATATAGACAATAGACTTCATTATCAAGACCCTCTTCCTCTTTTGAAGTTTTAAATAATTCGTTAATTATGCTAATAAAACTGCTTAGAGTTTTTCCACTTCCTGTAGGACTAGCAACTAATGTATTCTTACGATTATGTATCTTCGGTATTGCTCTCCTTTGAGG
>CAYTEI010000019.1:20253-23925 GCA_964436705.1 uncultured Thermococci archaeon | reverse complement strand
CTACCCGGGTATCTAATCCGGTTCGCTCCCCTGGCCTTCGTCCCTCACCGTCGGGCCCGTCCAAGCCGAGTGCTTTCGCTATTGGTGGTCCCCCCAGGATTATAGCATTTTACCACTACCCCGGGAGTACCTCCGACCTCTTCCGGCCCCAAGACTCACAGTTCCCCCAGCAAGCCTACGGTTAAGCCGTAGAATTTAACCAGGGGCTTGTAAGTCCGGCTACGGGCGCTTTAAGCCCAATAAAAGTGGTCACCACTCGAGCTGCCGGTGTTACCGCGGCGGCTGGCACCGGTCTTTCCCAGCCCTTATTACCTGGAGCGTCCTAGACTCCAGAAAAGCCCCCGCAGTGCGAGGGCACTCGGGATCCCCTCGTCGCGCTTGCACGCATTGCGAAGGTTTCGCGCCTGCTGCGCCCCGTAGGGCCCGGACTCGTGTCTCAGAGTCCGTCTCCGGGCTCCCCCTCTCAGGGCCCGTACCGATTATCGGCACGGTGAGCTATTACCTCACCGTCAACCTAATCGGCCGCAGCACCATCCTGTGGCGCCTGAACATTTAAGAGAGGTGCATTCCAGCTAGCCTCTCCTATTCGGGATTATCCCCAGTTTCCCGGGGTTATCCCAATCCACAGGGTAGGTTTGCCACGTGTTACTGAGCATTCCGCCGGGTGGACGAACCACCCACGGCTCGCATGGCTTAATCGGATCCCAATAGCAGTGACCTCCGGCAAGATCAACCGGAATCGAAGTTGGCCACAAAAAAATTGGATCGAGTTGAGTACCATCTCTTGTCACTTGGAGTGTGACTTGAGCGGTTGGCCTACCTTAGATCTAAGGGTTCCATTTCTGGTTTCCTCAGATCCGCATTAGTTTTTTTAACCATGAGTGGAGTTTGGTTCTTCATTGGGTGGGTTTTTACCCTTTCCTCCAAACCACGCCTTTTTGGTTTCTCATGGTGCGAGTATAACTATTTGCTTCCCCCTTTTAAGTGTTGTCCTCTGCCCTTTTTTGTGGGCGTGAGGTCGGGGATTGCTGCAAGTATTGGAAATAGTTGGTTATATATAAGATTTTTGGTTGGTAGTGGGTATTACCTATATGTGTGTTAAGGTCTGTATTAGCTTAGTATTTTTTGTTCTTAAAGTTTTCGGTCAAACCGATTTAGAATTAAAAATTTTTTGGTTCAGTCATTCTTCTTCCTTAGATGTTTCATGTGGTGCTGTTATTACTTTCCGAATCTCTTTAGCTATTTTTTCCCCTATTCCTTCTACTTGTTGTAGTTCGCTCTCTTTTGAATTGAATATTGATTCTACTGTCTTAAAATGGCTTAGTAGTCTTTTTGCTAGAACCGAAGATATATGAGGTAATCCTTCTACGATGTATCTTTGTCTTTCATTTATGTCTAGTTTTTTCTGATCTCCTCTTACCGAAATTTCTTTTTCTTTATCTTCTTGTTCTCTTTTGGCCATGGTACGTATCAATGAAGCTGTTTCTTCCTGGTTTCGCGAATATATTACAGGTATTCCGTAATCAAGTACTAGTGACGATATTGCGCCTCTTATTGCATTAGGATGTATGTCTCTAATTCCGTAGGGGCTTCCTTCTAGTATCACCAAGGGATTTCGATATGTTTCAACTAATCTATTTGCTTGTTCAAATAGTCTTCCGTCTGTTAGAGAGCTTAAGAAATCATCGGCACTTTTTCGTTCGATTATTACATCTTTACTAACAATATAATCACCTAAATCCAGTTTCTGTAATTCTATTTCAGTTTCAAGATCTTTTAAATTTCTCACTACTTTCGATTTCATCTCACGGTTATCAATATATATCTTTGGCTCCTCTGATTCGAACAGAAATTCCTCAAACCCATTCTCTTCACTATCAGAGCTCTTAGATTCTTTTTCTTTTTGTTCATCAGATTTATCTTTTTTAGAGTACTCATTTAAGGATGTCTGGGTGCTCTGTTTTGAATTCTCTGATAAATTTTTTATTGTTTTCTTCATTTGCTTTTCTTTATTCTTACTGCTCCAGTAATAAGCTTCGTCTCTAGTATCTTTACCTATTAATACTATTATTTCGCCCGATTTAGTTCTTCCAGTCCGGCCTCTTCTCTGTATATTTCGAATTGCCGATGGCACTGGTTCGTAAAAAATTACTAAATCAACTTCTGGAATATCTAATCCTTCTTCACCGACAGAAGTTGATACAAGTACATTGTATTCTCCCTCTCCGAACTTTTCAAGGACTTCTTTTTGTTCCTTCTGGGACATGCCCCCATCACTTTGCCCTACAAATTCTTTAGGCCTTACTCCGTCAGTCCATTTTAACATCTTTTTTATTCTCTCTGCAGTGTCTCTGTAATGGGCGAATACTATTATTTTTTCCTTTCCTTGTGAAATATTTCTAGATACTAATTGATGGACTTTATCCATCTTCGGATGATCAGTATCCGCATTTCTAGCTTTTTTCTTTGCTTTTTTAACTTTATTATCTTTTAATAGTTCTTTAGTGCTTTTTCTTTGATTTCTTTCCGTTCTAAGTTTTTTTAGATAGTCCCTATACGCCCTTATCCCTTGGGTCTCCAACTTTTCCACGGCAGTAAAAGCCTTAAAGGCACAAGATTGGAGTTTCATAGCTTCAAAAAGTTTTGAAGAGGGATCTGGATCATCAGAAATCTTTTTCTGGATTTTACTTTTAAGATCAAAAAGATCGCGCTTATTTAGCTTCGAAATAGCTGCAGAATTAACAAATCCCTCAGACTTAAGCTCCTTTAAAACATCTTTCAAATAATCATTCATCAAAGATCTTATATCCTTAATTACCTCAGGTAGCTCAATCTTCTTCCAGTGAATCTTCTTCTCCTCAACAAAAGGTTTAACATCATAAGAATCCTCATGACGGGCTTCAACATTCTCTATATATAGATTACCCATTACCTCCTCAATCTTTTCCCCAGAACCAGGAGAAGCTGTCAAACCCAATATCTGAGGGTGACTACCAGTCTCCATATACCTTTCCGCCAAATACACATAAGAGTAATCACCAGTTGCCCTATGAGATTCATCAAAAACCGTGATAGTAACATCTTCCAACGATATATCCCTTACTAGATCATTTTCAATAGTCTGAGGAGTTGCAACAATAATTTTAGATTCATCCCAAACTTTCTGTCTCTCATCTGGGGAAATATCTCCCGTTAAATTATTTATTTGATCCTCATCTAGGTCGAGAAAATCCCGAAGGGTTTCAAGATGCTGCAAAACTAAAGGCTTAGTAGGTGCTAAGAAAAGAGATTTTCCTCCTACCTCATCTAATCTACGACCAATGATCATAACAGCTATTAAAGTTTTCCCAAGTCCAGTAGGTAGTACAATTAACGAATTTGCATCTCTACATTTCATATAGATAGATTCTTGATAAGGACGAGCCTCTATCTTTTTTGATTTCACATATGGAACATTCAAGGAATCTGAAGACATTAATTATATTATCTAGTAATAATATTTAAGGATTAGGAATCAGCAAAAATCGATATAAAAAACGCAATAATTTATTTAAATCTCTATTATAGGGGATTATTCGTTTAGCTTTTTCTTTTCTTTGACTCTTACGTTTTTTATTTTAGTTGAGGGATATTGACCTACTGAATCTTTTTCTAAGGATTTTGTCATATCCC
>CAYTEI010000019.1:0-20234 GCA_964436705.1 uncultured Thermococci archaeon | reverse complement strand
TATCGTTAGAAGTGCAATATTTGTCCCAGTTAAGGCCTCCATCTCTACTCCTGTTTTATAATCCGCTTCCACTTTGCAAATAACATTTACATGATCCTCTTCGATATCGAAGTCTACTTTGATGGAGGTTATTGGTATTTGATGACACATTGGTATTAATTCTGGAACTTTTTTCACAGCAAGAGTACCCGCTACCTGTGCTGTAGTTAATACATTTCCCTTTTCTATCTCATTCTCATTTATTTTTTCTATAGTGTTCTTTTTCAAATTTATTCTCCCTTCAGCTATTGCTATTCTTTTTATTATCTCCTTATCACTAACATCTACCATTTTCACTCCATCTTGATCCATGTGTTTCATAGTATCATTATGGAATCTCAAAAATTTTATAAACTTTTTTTGATACTTTCAAATAGAAAAATATGAAAAAAATTGAGCTTGATAAATCTTCTTTTAAAGCCTTATCTTCAGAATCCAGATTAAAAATCATTAAGATCCTAAATAATAAGGACATGAGGGTTACTGATATTGCCGAAGAGATTGATCTTTCAAAGCCCACCGTCTCAGAGCATTTGAAAAAGCTTGAAAAATCAGAATTAATTAAACGGAAAAGAGAGGACAAAAAATGGGTTTATTATGGTTTAACTGATAAAGCAAAGTCCTTACTTGAACCTCAAATGGATAAAAGAATAAAAATATTGATTACTACATCTATAATCTCATTCATAGGAGGGATCTGGAGTTTATTAAACAACTTATTCCTATCAACTTCGAATAAATCAGATATAATGATAAAAACCGCTCAAGAGAGCTCAAAATACCAAGAACTTTTTGAAAAACTTCCTTGGGAGGGAATCTTACTAATTATTATCTCAATCGGACTAATCATGATAACCTTACTCTCTTATAAAAGAAAAAAGATTATATAGAAAATAAAGTGATTTTAATCTTTAGATCTTTCTGAAGTAGTTGTAAGTGTTGGTTCCTGAGGCTTCCTTAGTTTTTCAATCAAAGTGAATTCAACAACTTCTTCGCCTTCCGCAGGAATATCTATTTTCCATTCAACGTATTCTGGATTAATGGTTTCCGGAACAATATTAGAATTTACAAATTGTCCATCACCCAATCTATAGTGCGCTTTCACTGTTTTAGATTCTTTATGGTAGTTTTTTAGAGTTATTTGCATAGTTCTGGTTATGTTGTTTTCATTTCTTTCTCTATCAAGAATTTCAGTGCCACCCTTCAGGTCGTAGGCTGACCCCATGCTTAGTTCTATCATTGAGTTACTTGGTGATCTCTGTATTGATTCTTGTCCGATCATCACTTTCGATCCTTCATCATTTTTATATATGTTTACAATTCCTTTTGGTAAAGGTTGGTCGCTATTTTGGAATTTTAAATATTCTTGAACGGTTTCAGAATTCCTACGTCTTGAAGTTTGGTATATGTATTCTCTTTCAGTATCCACGCTTCTATCAATATAACTTATTGATTTTTGAGAATATTTATCAATTTCCCGATCACTTAAGTCGTAGGTATATACTCTATCTACTTTTCTTGGTGCTGGAATGCCACTTGCATCTCTTGACTCTTCATATATTGGTATGTATCTCCTGCCCATGACCTGGCCAGAAACAAGCTTAAACTCTCCTTTTAAGTACTTATTAGTCGGGTTTTCAATAACTATATCTCCCTTGAAACCATCAGATAACTTCATTTGATAATTGCCTGAATCTCTTATTGTAAGGTCATATGATGCTTCCCAAGTAATATCATCGATCTTATACCTTAGGTCAAATCCGTACTCTCCATCGCTAGGAGCGCTTACTTTTGCTTTAACAGGAGAATCGTTATTCTGAGTAAGTTCAATGCGATTAATGTTCGCTCTTTTTACGTAGGTAGATTCTGATTTTTTTTCCATCACTATATATTCATTATTGATATCGATTAGACTTCCAGTTGTTCTTCGACCGTTCGTTAGTTCGATCTCAATCTCCTGTCCAATCTTACTTTTCAAGCCATTCTCCATTTGAGATTGTATTTCTAACACTTCAATCTCCGATTTAAAATCCTTTGGTTCTAGTTCAATATTTCTTATCGATGAAATGGATTGAATTTGATTATCAAGGTTCTTCAAAGACACCCATTGAGTTCCCTCATCCAATTGAATGTTCATGGTTTTTTCAATCAAGGTACCTTGACCTGAATCATAAATTAGATATTCCTCGTTTTCTCTAGTAGTATTACCTTTTACCTGAAGAGTTAAAGACGCTAATAAAATAGCAATGACCCCTAATGAAATAATTAATTTTTTCATATCTAAATTCAAATTTCCCACCTACTCAAAAATGGATCTTTAAATATTTTTATCTTTCGTTTTTGTTAGGTAAAAACCTAATTAAGATAAAAACATTTTAGAGTGTTCTTGATAACTTATTTTAGCCTAGAACAATTCAGAGAAACGAATTAAATAAAAAATAAATATTAGTTAAATAATAGTCGAGATTAGGTCGCTAATTTCCTCTAGAAATTTTTCATCTTCTTCTGAAAACGGTGAAATGCTATGTGAATCAATGTCAATTTCCCCAATTATCTTATTGTTCTTAAAAATTGGTATGACGATTTCTGATTTTACTTTAGGGCTGCAAGATAAGTAATTCGATTCCTTAGTCACATCCTGAACTACAAAATTCTCCTTCGTTTCAGCAGCTTGTCCGCATATTCCTTCTCCAAAATCGATTTCTGTATGCTCTGTAGGATCACCTGCAAAAGGCCCTAATTCTAATTTTTGGTCATCCGTAACCAAATAAAAACCTACCCAATCGTAGTATTTTATTTTTTCTTTTAGAAGATCACAAACTTGCTGGAGAGTATTATTACTGTTATTAACACTATTTACTAGGTCTTTAACCTTCTCTTTTAATTTTTCAAATTCTTGTTCCCTATTCATTATTTTTTCCCCCATAATCGTATCTTAAGAATTTTCCATATCCTCTATCTACAGAGAATCCCTCTTCATGATCATATACTATCTCTCCCCTAACTAATGTTTTCTTGATTTTTCCATTTAGTTTTATGCCTTCATAAGGGGTCCAACCTACTTTATAGTAACTATCTTCATTCTTTATTTCATATTTGTCGTCCATATCAACTATTACTAGATCAGCATCGGTCCCAGGAATTAAAGATCCTTTTTCAGGAAATAAACCAAATTTCTTGGCAGCGTTTTTTGAAGAAACATTTATCAACTCATGTATACTTAACTTGTTCTTGTTAACACCGTTGATCAGTATCGGTAGCATCTCTTGAACTCCAGGTAATCCTCCCCATGCTTCCCAAATATCTTCCCATCCAATGTCTTTTTCCTCTTTGGTACCGGGGGCGTGATCGGTTGCTATCATATCTATATATCCATTTTTTATTCCTTTCCAGAGATTCTTTTGATCCTTCTCTGTTTTTATTGGAGGGTTCATGGTGAGGTATGGCCCTTTCTCTTTTACGTCTTCTCGAGTGAACGTTAAGAATTGTGGACAGGTTTCAGCCGATATATTAATATTTGAATTTTGTTTAAAATTTTTTACAGCTCTTAATCCTTCTTTAGAGGATAAATGGGCTATATGATAATTAAAACCAACTTCTTCTGCTATAACACCGACTTTTTGTATAGCTATTTCTTCTATAAACCCGGGTCTACTCTTATTTCTATCTATTACATTAGTTTCTTTATTTTTCTCAAAATGACTTATTAGATCTTCATTCTCTGAGTGAATTATATACACTCCATCCTGATCCTTAATTTTAGTCCCATTCTCATAAATTTGAGAGGTACTGGCAGTATATGGGGCACACGTAAAAGACTTGAAAGAGTTAATACCTAGTTCCTTTATTCTAGGAATACTTTCCTTTTGATCCTCGATCATGCCAGCATGAATACCGTAGTCTATTATTGAATTTTCTTCTCCTGCTCTTATCTTTTCTTTTATTTGATCATCTGTAATCACTGGACTGCTTAGTGGCATATCAAATACCGTTGTCACTCCACCTGCAGATGCAGCTTTCGATCCAGTGAAAAAATCTTCTCTATAACTATATTCTGGATCGTATACATGAGCATGAGGGTCAATTGCACCAGGGATTACTAGGTCTCCTTTAGCATTAATAGAATTTTCTGATTTCTTATCCTGATTCGTTAAAGAAGCTATTTTTTGATCTTTAATTCCTATATTAAGTTGTTTTATTTGTCCTGATTGAGGAACTTTAGCATCCTTTATAATTATATCTAACTTATTTTCAATTTGTGTCATCGTTTCCCAATTTAAAAGGGTTTACGATTTTTTTATAATTAACGTTCATTCATCTAAAATGAAATTAGAATAAAAGTTAAAGACATCTTAAATAAAAATCAGAAAAAAGATTTAATCTTTAAACATTAAGACCATCATAAATCTTTTATACCTATATATCTAACTAATCAACAATAATTTCTGGTGATTTAAATGAGTAAAGATGAAAAGAAGACTATAGTTATAGCTCTAGGTGGAAATGCAATTAAACAAGCTGATCAAGAAGGAACCACACAAGAGCAATTTGAAAATGTAAGAGAAACCGCAAAAGCAATATTCAAAATAATAGAGGAGGGAGAATACAGGGTAGTCGTAACCCACGGAAACGGACCACAAGCAGGAGCCCTACTAATACAACAAGAAGACAGCAACAGAGTCCCAGCACAAGAAATGCACGTAGTCGGAGCCATGACACAAGGCCAAATAGGCTACATGATCCAACAAGAACTCGAAAACGAACTTCGAAAAAACGGAATGGAAGACGTACCCGTCTCAACAGTAATTAACCAAGTAAGAGTAGATGAAGACGACCCAGAATTTGAAGGAGACAACGCATCAAAACCAGTAGGCCCATTCTACACAAAAGAAGAAGCAAAAAGACTTGCAGACGAAAAAGGATACCTCGTAAAAGAAGTTGATCCAAACGCAGAAAAAAGCTGGAGAAGAGTAGTCCCAAGCCCAGAACCAATAGAGAACATGGAAGCCGAAGCCATAAAGAAAATGGTAAACGACGGAATAGTAGTAATAACAAGTGGTGGAGGAGGAATACCAGTAGTAGACAAAGAAGGGGAACTAAAAGGAGTACCAGCAGTTATAGACAAAGACAGAGCCGGAGAAAAACTAGCAGAAGTCGTTAACGCAGACAAATTCATGGTACTAACCGACGTCGAACACGCAAAACTCAACTTCGGAGAACCAAACGAAGAAACAGTAGAAAAAATGACAATAAAAGAAGGAAAACAATACATGGAAGAAGGACACTTCCTCGAAGGAAGCATGGGACCAAAAATACAAGCATGCATGAGATTCGTCGAAAACCAAGAAGGAGAAGCAATAGTAACCCACCTAAAAAAATCCCTAGACGCACTAGAAGGAAAAACAGGAACACATATAGTAAAAGAATAAATCTTTTTCTCTCTATTTAATTTCCTTTCATATTTCAGCCCAGCCCTCCGCTACAGCATCATGTTTATGTATCGATTCTTGGGAAATACATTTCGCATGGATCTTACAATCATTTAATTTAGTCTTTGATCTATGAATTATCTCCCTGGCAACGTCCTCTACGAATTTGGGATTTTCATACATCTTTTGAACTACGTAATTTTCATCTTCTGTCTTCAATAAAGTATATGTCTCTGCTGAAAAGGATAATTCCACCATTGAAACCATCTCTTCAAGTTCTATATCATTATCATAGTCAGTTTCTACCTCGAGAACACCTAATGCCCTTTGTATATGCGTTTTTCCCTCATTGTTTGATTTAGAATGTGGGCAAGCTGTACTACCGATTACTTCAACCTTTAAAGACTTTCTGAATTCATCATCCTCATTTATTAACTCTATTTCAACTTTATGAGTTTCATAGGTATCCCTTTTACTTACCGGAGTCTTTTCATTCGTGACCAATTCTGTATCCATTTTGATTTCGGCTCTTTCAAAATCATGTTTCTTATCTAATCTTCCAAGAATATCTTTTTCTAGGCCCGATATTGATGTTTGAAGATCCATAGTTGCTTCCTCAACCGTTTCAGATATGGATTCAATCATTCTACTCATATGAACACCTCTTTTCCTCTCAAGATCGATCGTTATCTCAATATCCGGGATAAATGTGTATTCCTTCCCATTTCTTTCTATTTTTGCTACAGTCTGAAGATTAGTAACTCCGACTCTCTCAAGATTTTCTTCAATACTTGATTTTTGTTCCTGAGTTTCATTCATGTTTAACCAACACCCATTTTACCTTTTCTAAAATAATTTCCAATCTTTTCAGCATTGTAAAGATCCTTTTTATTTATAAAAATTAAAATAAATATTAACCCTATAATCTCAGTTACTTGAACGTACGAATTATTTAGGATTATCTCCATGTAACCTATTAGGGTAACCTCGGCCTCTGAAAAACTTAGACCGAAAAATGGCCATAAAAATGTTTTAAAATCTAAAAATACCCTATCGAAAATTATATGAAAACATGTCCCGATTAAGATAGGACTAATAGTTTTTGATTTAACAAATCTTACAAATAAATAAAGTAAAATAATAAAAAACAAAGTATGAAATATCGATCTACCAGTGTTAAATAATACATCACCGATAGACTTATCCATTATATCAGGTAATAACGCTCCTAAAATAATTAATCTAGAATCAATATTCCTTATACCTGCCCTTAATTGGTCAAAGTTTTGAACTATTAAATATGTTCCTAAAGTAAAACCTACATTCCCCAAAATATACATCTTATTTACCAAACAAGGAGATTCCAGAATAGATCTTTAAATTACTTATCTATTAAATTAATGGGGATTAAATGTTACCTAAATCAATGGGTTTCTCTGGTTATAAAAAAAGTGGGAAAACCAATATCATTACTGAAACTGCTAAGATTCTTAAGGATCGTGGATATAAAGTGGGCGCATTAAAAAACCTGCATGACTATGCTATCGATACTAAAAATAGTGACACTTGGAGGCTTAGACAAGAAGTAGACTTTGTAGGATCTATCGGGCAAGAAGGAAGTATACTATTTGACAAACCTCAATCTATAGAGGAATTAATCGACATCATGCCCCAGGTAGATTTTCTACTTATTGAAGGCTTTAAGGATAATAATACATTTCCTAAAATCTTACTTCCTAGAGATGACTCAGAGATAGAGGAGTTACGTAGTGGTTTAGAAGTTGCTTTGTATACCGAGTATGAAACTGAGGACGTTGATCTTGACGTAGTCCATGAACCGACTGAAATTGCTGATCTAGTTGAAAAGAAAGGATTCAAGCTTCCTAACTATGATTGCGGGGATTGTGGAATGTCTTGTGAATCTTTAGCTAAAGAAATAGCTATCGGAAATAAATCCTTAAATGATTGTGTTATGATTAATAACTCGGTTCAGGTGAAAGTAAATGGAAAAAACCTATTCCTTAAGGGATGGGTGCAGAACATTATTAAGAATACAATTTTAGGTCTATTATCCTCTTTAAAAGAGTTTGAAAAGGGAGAGATCGAAGTAAATATAGATACAGATGAGAATGATCCTCATGAATAAAGTAGCTCTTAAAATTTGTTATAATGGTAGGAGATTTCACGGGTCCCAAAGACAACCAAATGTTCATACAGTAGAAGATGAGATAATAAACGGATTAAATAAATTAAATGCTGATTATAAAGATTTTAAAACCACTTCAAGAACTGATAAAGGGGTTAGTGCTCTAAACAATATTGTTAGCTTTAAGACAGATTTTAATATCAATGAATTACAGAGAGCTTTAAATTCAAAGATATCCGACGTCAGGATTCTTGGACATACTGAGGTTTCAAAAGATTATGATCCTCGTTACGATACGATTTCTAAGACTTACAGGTACTATATACCAGATCATAGTGAAAAATATAGTATTGAAAAACTTAAGAGAATAAGTGGGTTATTTGAGGGTAAAAACAATTTTAAAAATTTTTGTAAAGAGGATAATAGAGATACTTTTAGAGAAATATACGGCATCAGTGTGAAGTCAAAGAATATCGCAGTATTTGATCTCGATCTAAAAATGGTAGATATTAGAGGTAATTCTTTTCTCTGGGAGATGGTTCGTCGCATTATCACTGGTATGAAGAAGTTTTCCTCAAGCGAACTAAGCTATGAAGATCTTGAAACCCTTATCGAGGTCAGGGAAATTGACAAGTTGAAGTCTTCGAAAGCTGAGAATTTGATTTTAGTAGATGTCAAGGCTCCTGGGTTAGAGTTTAGATGTGATGATCGAGAAAAAAATAGAATAAAAGATACTGTTTTCGATCTTGTTAAAGATAATACAGTTCAGGCACATCAAGGTATTAGTGCTCTGAATAAGCTTTCAAAGTAACTTTCATCTCTGTCTCGGGTTTTTTAAGTTTTTTTATAAATTCTCTTGGTATTTCATTTGAGGATTTATTTGCTTTTATCATCAATGTTCTTTCGCATTTGTATGTACTTGTTCTGCCCACTAGGTCTGTTGGATGTTCGTAGGATAGTTCTGGATGTCCTTCCCCTTTTATAATTATTTCATCTTCTCGATTACCTTTAATCTCTATTCTTACTTCTATTTTCGAGGTTTCTTTTTGGGCTTGTTTTTTGAATTCTGGATCTAAATCTTTAGCTCCTTTATTTGCTTTAATCCCAATTATACAATCAGCTGCTTTTCCTATAGATTTATCTTTAGTAAATTCGAATGTGGTGCCATGCTTTGCTGTAATATTTGGGTGTCCGAAGCAGTTTATTTTCTCTTTCACTTGTTGCTCTTTTTTCTTCATTTTTGATCCTTTTAGTTTATATCTGTACGTTTTAAACTATTTCTGACTTTTAATTGTAAAAGGATTATCTATTTAAAAATTTTTGACTTTATCTTAAGTCATAGATTTTATCTCTTTTTCTAGTGCATTTGGATCGGGTACGCCAACGGAATGGACTTGGTCGTTAATTAGAACTGTCGGTGTCCCCATTATTCCATGCTTTGCCGCTTTTTGTTTTCCCTTTTGTTCTGTGATACTGAGTTTTTCGGCTTCTACTTTTTGATACTCTTCTGCTATTTCGTTAGCAATGTCTACAGCTCTTGGACAATGTGGACATGTAGGGGAGGAAAGTACTTCAATTTTAATTTCGTGGTTGGTTTTTCCTTCACTAACATCTTCCTTGATTTTTTGTTTTTTCTTCTTTTTTATTTCTTCAATGTCTTTCATTTTATCACCATATCTTTTTCAGGAAACATATTTTTTTAAACCTTTCGTTTAAATTTTTCGTATTCAGAAAGATAAACCGGAACCCAAAAACCAGAAAACAAAGTCACAAAAAATTATAAGAAAAAAATAATTTAAACGGGATCTTTAAAATTCTCTCCGGGATATTCGGCTTCCTCTCCTAACTGTTCTTCAATTCTTAGTAACCTATTATATTTAGCATTTCTATCACTTCTGGCTGGAGCCCCCGTCTTAATTTGTCCAGAATTTATTCCAACAGAAATATCTGCGATTGTGGTATCCTCCGTTTCCCCAGACCTGTGGGAAACTACAACACTGTAACCGGACCGATAAGATTTTTGAGCAGCGTCAAGAGCCTCAGTAATTGTACCTATCTGGTTAACCTTAAGGAGAAGCGAATTCCCCGCCCCTTTCTCGATACCTTTCTCCAATCTATCAACGTTAGTTACAAATAAATCATCGCCAACAATTTGTATATCCATTTCATCTGTTAGCTGAGCGAATCCATCGAAGTCTTCCTCATGTAAAGGATCCTCAATAGATACTATTTCATATTTGTCAGCAAGATCCTTAAAAACTTCAATTAACTCTTCACCATCATATTTTTCTTCGCCGATAGGATAATACTCTTTTCTTGAACGATATATTTCACTAGCTGCAGCATCAATGGCAAACTTTATTTCTTCCTCATAACCTAATTCCTCAATAGTCTCAGTCAGAACTTCAAAAGGCTCGATTAAATCTTCCATAGGAGGAGCATATCCTCCTTCATCCCCAATATTAACTGCACTTTTACCATACTCGCTAATTAATATTTCTTTCAGTTCATGATAAACTTCTGTAACCATTCTAATTCCTTGTGAAAAAGATTCGGCTCCAGTTGGCATTATCATGAATTCTTGAAATTCTAAGTCATTCCCAGCATGTTCCCCTCCATTTATTACATTTGACATAGGAACGGGAAGAATATATGAATTTGAAGATAAGTATCTATAAACTGGAAGGCCTAAAGCGCTTGATGCACATCTAACTGCAGCCATAGAAACCCCAAGAATTGCATTAGCCCCTAATTCCACTTTATTTTTTGTTCCATCAAGATCAAGCATTAAACTATCAATCTTTCTTTGATCAGTTATATCATACCCTATAAGTTCAGGTGCTATCTTTTTATTTACATTATCAACAGCTTTCCGCACTCCTTTTCCATCATAACGTTCTTCCTCATCTCTTAATTCAATCGCTTCATTTTCACCTGTTGAAGCTCCACTGGGAACAATAGATCTTCCATAACCCTCCTCAGTCCACATTTCAACTTCAACGGTGGGATTACCTCTAGAATCAAGAACCTCTCTACCCTTCAGATCAACGATTTGATAACGATTCATAACCTCACCCATACCTCATAATTATTAAGGCTTTTATTCTTTGCCTTTACACCAAACAATCGAAAAGAGAACCCACAAAAGAATTTCCTAAAAATAGGATAAATCTACACAAAATTATGGAAAAAATTTGAAATCTCGAGAAAATTTTCAACCATCCTCAACTTTATTTATTCCTCTTCCATCTAATTGGAAGTAATTTGAATCAGCGCAAATAATACATAAATTCTTTCCATCCTTACGAACGGTTTTAGGCTTCATAACCTCTTCACCACAGTTGTCACATATCTCATCGTTGAAAATTGGTGCATAATCCGGTATATTTGCATCAACTTTATTAAATTCGAATAAATTATCGACAGAAGATTTCATTAAGCCAAATGCTATTTCACTCCATCTTTCATTCAATTCCCGCTGATCCTCCTCATCTCCTTCTCTCTCTTTAATTACTTTATCGAAAAGTTCCTTTGATTCAGGATATTTCTCCTCAATTAGGTTTTCCTCTTCTTTAAATCTTATTCTTAAAGCTTCGCCATTTCTCTTTGCTATGGTAACCGCTGTCTTACCAAGATCTCTATATATAAGACTATTATTACCTAATGTACAACCCGTTGAGTACTGTACTCCATCACTAAAACAACTATTAGTCTCGACTATTGACACAACATCTTCCATACCTTCTGAATCAATACCCATCTCTCTAATAGCATAAATACCGGCTCTAACTCCAAGACTTAAATAGGGACAATAGTGTCCATGTAATTCACCGGCTTTCAAAAGTAATTTTTCCCGATTACCTGTTTTTATAAGTTGTTTAATCTCTTTTCTCGGATTCTCCTTCAGATCTTCTTCACTAATATTTCCTGGCTCATCCATTGTAGGAGCATAAGGCTTTATATCCAAAACAGGTGTTCCATCAACCGCATCCAAACCATAAACTCTTAATCTTCGACCATCACGATTTAAAAGCTCTACAGTCGTTAAACCAATTGGGCTAGGTCTTCTAGGGCTTCTAGAACCAAAAAGACCCTTAACCCCGCCATGAAAACGATCACTTTTCAAATCATAACCTTCAGCAAGATCTAAATAGAAAAGAATCTGAAGATAATTGCTCTCCTTGATCTTATAAAGACCCTCCTCATAATCTGGCTTAATAATTATAGTACTTTCATGTTCCTTCATCTCATTCGGTCTAACAGGTTCTTCAAACTTACTTTCAACTTCCCCAATAGCTTCAATATCCATCTTACTACACCTCTCATTAACCAGCTGCAGGTTCTTCAGGAACCACTAAAGATCTGCCAAAATGATCTTTCAGACTTACTTTAACATCATAAACGGATTCTATATTCTTCCTAGAGAATATTTCAGTTCCACCAGAAGCATAGACCTCTCCTTCACGTAACATTACAATTCTATCCGAATACCTCTCTGCTAAATTCAAATCATGTATAGCGATAATAGCTGAGATTCCTTCTTTAACTTGCCTTTCTACAACATTTAAAACTTCCAATTGATGTTTCAAATCGAGATCACTGGTTGGCTCATCCAACAAAAGAATTTCTGGTTCCTGAGCAAGTGCCCTACCGATCAATACTTTTTGTCTTTGACCACCACTTAATTCATTAGTATTCTTCATTGAAAATTTCTCTAACCCTAGCATTTTTATTACTTTTGTAACAATATCTAAATCTTCGGAACTAGGTTTTAAACCTATATATGGTTTCCTACCCATAAGAATAGTATCAAAAACTGTTGAAGGAAAGCTCTCATTACTTCGTTGGGGTACATATCCTATCTTCTTAGCTATATCTCTTCTATTCAAATTATCGAGATTCTCACCCTTTATTAGTATATCGCCATTCTGAGAATTTAAGATTCCATTAAGACATTTTAAAAGAGTACTCTTCCCGGAACCATTAGGCCCAACTACTCCAAGAACCTCTTTCCTATTTAAACTCAATTCTATATCTTCTAAAACTTTTTGATTCTTTTCGTAACTAAAATCAATTCCTTCAACTGTTAATTTCACCAATATTCCCTCCCTCTAATTACTAAATATATGAAGAGTGGTGCTCCTAAAAACGAGGTTAAAATCCCAACTGGTAAAACTATTGGAGATATTATGGTTCTTGCGAGTGTATCAGACGCTAATAATATTATTCCTCCCAGTATACATGAAGAAGGAATTAAAAATACTTCATTCCCTCCGATAATTTTACGGACGATATGAGGAACAACAAGTCCTATAAAGCCGATAATACCTACGAAAGATACTATCAAAGCTGTAATAAAAGAAGCTAACAACATTCCACGTGCCCTAGTTTTTTCTACGTCAACTCCTAAGCTCTTAGCAGTTTCATCTCCAGAATCTAGGGCATTGTAATTCCAACTATTGTAAATAAAATATAGAGAGACGGGTATAACTGCTATTGACATGATGATGAGGTTTTCCCAAGTGGCTCTTCCGACATCTCCAAAAGTCCAAAAAACAATGGAAGCTATCTCAATATCACTGGCAAAATATTGTATGGCAGTTGTTCCAGCTGTAAATAAAGAACCTAAAGCAACTCCAGTTAAGATCATGGTCTCTGGAGTGACTCCACGATATTTTGCCAGTAGTAGTATAACTAAGGTAGAAACCAAAGCCCAAACAAATGCTGAAAGGGTGGTAATGTAAGGATTGTTAAGAATAATTGGATTAGATCCATTGCTACCTAGAGAACCTGCCCCTAGGACTACTATAGAAAAAGCTGCTCCGAATGCAGCCGCATGAGAAATTCCTAATGTATAAGGTGATCCTAAAGGATTTCTGAGTATACTCTGCATCGACGCTCCCGCCACAGATAATCCCATACCAGCTACTATAGCTGCTAAAACTCTTGGCAGACGAATATTCCAAATTATTCTATAAGTACTGCCCTGAATTCGTCCTAAAAAAGCTGAAATAACCTTCGAAATAGGGATTTTAACAGTACCAGTAGCTACTGAGTAAGCTGATAGTATTAAAAGAATAAATAAAGATGCGAATATAAAAGCCATTCTTCCGTTCGCATATTCCTTATACCTCGAAAGTACACTTCCATCCTCAGCACTCATAATAAACTCAACTCATTTTTTAATCAACTTTATGAAAAATTTTAACTTCTCTTCCATACATCACAGTTATTTTCTGAGTTTTTCTTCTCCCCTTTTCTGAATACAGCCTGCTGTAAAAGATATCAAGAAAATAATCAATAGTAAACTTATTATCTTTAATTTATTATCTCTGAGTTTTTCTGTTGGGCATTAACATTTGCAATACTCACTCTTCTATCTCCACTCCCTCATTCACTATATTTACGATACATCGTATACATAAATATTTTCCCTCACTGATCACTTTGAGTACACCAATATGATCCTACAATCACTGCTAATTATCCTTTTTTTAATCATAATGACTCTTTATCCGATTTAAGATAATTTTCAAATACTTCCATAATATTATTAGGTAGAAAACTTCTATTATCGATCTTTACCTCGAAAATTTCCGTTTTTTCGTCCTCATTAAGTTGATCAATAAAGAAATCCTTTAACTCCTTTCGAACTGAAAGGAAAGAGCCCAAATAACGATTCATTTTAATTTTTTCAAATACTGGAAAGAAACCCTCTTTTCTTCCTTCTAGCCAGCCCAGTTCATCCACAATAAGTATGTCTCCAGATTCCTCCATGAGTTCCCTACCACGAGATATAGTTTCCGGGTTGAAATAATATTTTTTGACTTTAACTGAGTTGCTGAATCTGTCTTCTTCGCAACCTAAAAGATATTTCTCATGAGTTCGAACTGAAACTATGGATAAGCAATTTTCAGGCCCCGAAGTTGTATAAAAACCAGAACATTTGTAACCATTTGTTTTTAATTTATTTACGATTTTTTTAACTACTGTAGTTTTTCCAACATCCTTATCTCCAGTTATAATTACGTTCATTCTGGATCACTCATGTTTTCTAAATTGATCTTCTTGAAACCCCCATATCTCTCTTTCATCTGGTCATAAACCCCCTCACCTACAAACTCCTTATAAATCTTATCTGCTTTTTCAACGGAATTTAGGTCTTCAAATCTATTTGGATACAAAATTTTCCCAATGTAGTAAGTATTCGCCAATACAGTTCCATAGTTAGTAGTGTAGTAATTATAGGGTAGAAGGCCATATAATTCTCCTTTTTCGACTGCCTTTAATGATTTAAATTCAGGGCTTTTCAGATCTTTCATTACGAGCTTATATCCGCCTTCGTCAATAAATATTATTTCTGGGTCCCATTCTATAATTTTTTCTTTACTCACCATGACATGTTCTAGTCCCAATGAACTTGCAACGTTATCAGCATTTATGAATTCAAATGGTGTATAATTAGGTTCCGTTGATACTATTCCATGTGTACCGTGAAAACCTATTCCACCAGCATAGACCTCCGGTATATCATCTTTAGGGATTTCTTTAGTTCTTTCATTCAAATCGTTTATAAGGCTATCAATATAATCGATAAGATTTTTAGCTCTTTTTTTCTTGTTGAGTACCTTACCAGATAATTTAAGAGCCTGATTTAATTTATCTCGATTTTTTCCTAAATCTCCGTATTTTAAGACAACGACTGGAATTCCTGTTTTCTCCTGCAGATCGGTGGCTTCTCCTGCCGTAGTATAAGTATATAATATTATATCTGGATTCTGTTTGGCGATTAGTTCGGCGTTTCCTCCATGTTGTGGTCCTATGGATGGTAAGTTCGTTAGTTCTGGATGAGCGTAATTATAGGGTTTAACATTATGATCTTTTTCGAATTGTTCTACACCGACCACCTTATCTGTAGCATTAAGGTATGTTATAATTCTGAGGGCTCCGGCACCTACTCCTACTACTTCATCTATCTCTGTCGGGATCTCAATTTCTCTATCTGCCATATCAGTGATTAATTTGGTTTTTTTACCCTCACTTTGTTTTATACAGCCTAAATTTATTGAAGAAACTAAAATTATTAATAAAAGTAATGAAATAAATTTTAATTTTAATGGCTTTGGATCTCTAATTAAATTCTCAATTCCATTCATTTGTTTATCCTCCTTACCTTTTCCTCTTCCTTATTGAGTAACACGAAATCAATTTTCTTGCTACTTATTAAGATTTTTGGAAAAGTAACACGAAAAATATTTTATATACTAACCAACCAATATCAATCCTTAAAACCTTACTTAGGTAGTATTCAAATTCAAGAAAAAAATAATTGGTGTTTGTAATGAATAAACAGAAAGTTGAAGAAAAATTTAAAAAAGTATTTAAGAATAGACCTTGGGAATTTGATTTTAGAGAAGGGGCTAACCAATTTAATCTAACTTCAACTTCTGAAAAGGGCCTAGAAGCATCTAATCAGATATTCTTAGAGCCGGAGGATATTGAAAAAATAAAGGACTCTGGAGAAAAACCGATAGACCCACTTCATATAGAAACCAAAAAAGGCAATTTCCAAATTTACAAATCAGGGATCAAATTTACTCCTAAATAAAAAAAGAAGTTAATGGCCGCCGAATATTAATTTTACCGCTAAAAGTAACATGATACTTGACAGAAATGAAGTAAAATGCAATATAGATAATTTCAATTCTTCTTTAGAATTTTTACATACGTCTTCATGAACATGTTTAATTTCAGGACTCAAATCAGAAGCAAAGATATAAATAAATATCCCTACCGCAAAAGAAAGCAAAAAATCAGGATTAATTGTATTAGAAGCAAAGTAAGCAGTAAGAACTCCGAGTATTATTATAAGAACAAAATCAATTTATAAATAAAATTTTCTCCTCTCAAAACCCTCACTCATTAGAACAACGGCTAAAACGGTACCAGAGGGGAATCAAAATTTTTTTTAGTAAATAATCTATTAAATATTAAGTAGATATTCCTATAAAGGTCAATAGACTCATTCAAACTGTTGATCCTAAAAATCAAACAAAAATTCCATATTAATCGACCAATAATTTTAATTAATAATTAATTAAGTTTTTCAGGACTACTTTCTTTATTAAATAACATATCTAATAGACAATCCCATTTTTCCAAATGTAAAATATAAGTAATTCTTTATTTTTTTAAAATTACTAGTCTAGAAATTATATTAAAAAGAAAATAGAAGGAACTAAGTATTAATGTTCTAAAATTTTCTGATTTCATGGCTCAAAAAGCTGATGTGTTTAAAATAGATTCAATTAATATCAAAACGTTATAAAAAGTTATGATTTCTCTAATGAAAGGTTTTAAAAAAGAGGCCCGTAAATTTTAAGATTTTTATTGAAATTTATTGTAAAAATTAAAATAACCGGGCTTAAAATACTTCAAACCTTTTTTAAACGAACCTTTATCAATTCATTGATACAAAAAACTTAAACTAATTGACTTGTAATTGACTTTGAAAGTATGGTTCCTAAAAGAGGAAAAAGCCGAGGTAGACGTAGAAGACGGAGAAGAGTTGAGAAAGTTCCAGACAGAAGAAGGTTTGATCCAGAAGGAGAAGAAAGTCCAGGAGAAGTGATATTAAAGATAGAAGAAGTAGAAACTCTTAGGCTAGTTGATTTAGAAGGATTAGACCAAGAAGAAGCTGCCAAAAAAATGGATGTATCTAGAAAAACTCTTTGGAACGATCTTAAATCAGCTAGGCGTAAAGTGGCCGAGGCACTTTCTAAGGGGAGAAGAATAAAAATAGAAGGCGGTACCTTCGATATACGATAGAAAAATATATTTTATTAAAACAACTAATGAATTCTATTTTTTTAAATTTGAAAATTAGAAATAAAATTTAGAAAAAACTATATTACCTTAATGGTGTAAAAATATGTTTGAAAAACTAAAAAAAGCTGAGAATGTAAAAATTTACACTTTGTTGGAAGACTTCGCAGGTTATAGCACACATTTCAAGTCCCAACATGGTATCTCTTTCTTGATAGAATCTAAATTTGATAATAAAAAAAGAAGAATATTGTTCGATACAGGATCTCACCCCGGAACCAGTCCTATACAATATGGACCTCCTAGATCTAAATCCTGAATCTATAGACATAATAGTTCTCTCTCATAATCATTACGATCACACAGGTAGCCTTAAAAGAATAGTAGAAGAAATAGAAAAGGAAGTTCCTATATTCGCAACCCCCAATATATTTAGAAAAAGTTTTACTGTTGATCCCGAGTTCAGATACGCTGGAATCCCCCCCTTAAAAGGAGGAACGAAGGAAGAAATCCGGGAACTCGGAGGAATATGGATCCTTACTGAAGACCCAATCAAATTAATGCCCGGTATCTTTACCTTAGGAAAAGTTGGAAAAAAAGTTGAATTCGAAGAAAAAGCTAACATAGATCTTTATAAGGTTGAAAACGGTGAAGTTTCTAATGATGGAATAGAAAACGAATTAGGATTAGGAATAGTCACCGATGATGGATTAACAGTCATAGGTGGATGCTCACATCCGGGGATAGTAAGTATGACCGAAAGAGCCAAAAAAATTAGTAATATCAATGAGATAAATAGTATAATTGGTGGTTTTCACCTTAAAGGGGCAGAAAAGACAAGAATACAAAAGACTGTAGATACTTTAGATGAAAAAGACGCTAAAAAGATAATAACTGGACATTGCACTGGACTTAAAGCAGAAGCAAAGTTTTTAGAAGTCTTCGAAGATAGATTTGAAAAGCTGCACTCTGGGAAAAGGATTGAACTCTAAAAACTTTACCTAAGAAGATCCAAAGCAGCGATTTAGTCCGTAGAAAGAGTATACCAGTACCTTCTCTCCTTTCCTTTATTCTTGTTCTCAAATCCACGGTTCTTCAATTTCAAATTGATTTCTTTTAAAGAGAAGTAATCCAATTGAAGCCCCATGTCTATTCCATCTCTCAATCAAGTAGAATAAAGTGGCTTTTAACCTTCAAAACTGTCTTTAAATCCTTAAAAAACAGGTTTAGATCATTAAAATGATGAAGACTTTTTAAACTATATATAATATCAAATTCTTTATTAAATTCATCTAGTTCCTCTCCTTTAATTTATAAATGCTTTTATCTTCTTCTTAAATCTCTTTTACCGTTTAAGGACTAAATACCAATTAAATCTTTACCGTAATTTGATCTTAAATTAATAAATAGCCTTCTATTTATTCATTCATCGTTTAAAACATTATTATTCAAATTAATTTATCAATTAAGCCATTAAAAGACTCATAAGATTCATTCATCTTTTTCTCACAATCTTGCTCTAATTAAACAAATGAATCCATCATGGTTTTTAATAGAAAAACCTTTTTCAAATCCTTAATTAATAAGGGTCTTACCCACTCACGAACAATGTAAACATAGGCCTGATCACGTTCAATTAGATTGCAGGGGTACCGAAGGTATGAAGAAGATGTTTTACATTACATTCATCGCAATCAAGGATAAATAAACTACCTCCAAATCTTAAGGCTTCTCTAAAATCCTCTATTACTTTTAAAATATCCTAATAGATTAAAACACGAATTACAAGATATAAAAGCCTTATCATAGCCCTCCATGATAGGGAGGAGTACTATCAATTCTAGCTTGCCTAGTCCTTATGCTATGGTACTTTTTACACTAAAATCTAAGATACTCAACCATTAGGCATGATTTATGCTCCATAAGAACCCTAAATAATAATATCATCAGGCTTGATATCGTTCTTTTAATTGAAAACCTCATTAAAACTTCATATTAATCTAAAGTCGCCAAAATTCGGCTAGGGTTTATCCATAACCTCATCGCCTTTATAGTTCACCCTTTACAGACATCTCTATTATTTTCTTTATTTCAAATTTAAATTCAAGAGGGATATCCTCAAGCAAAGGATTAACAAATCCCTTCACAATTAACTGAGTGGCCTCTGCCTCACTTAAACCTCGGCTCCTTAGGTAAAATAACTCTTTATCTCTGATCTTTCCTATTCCAGCTTCATGACTTAGATCGGTATCACTAACTTCCGAGGAGAGCCCCGGATAAGTATCCATACTGGCATTCTCACTAGTTGTTAGAGCATCACATTCTATATGTCCCTCTGTTTCAGGAGCAAGGGCATTTATAGATCCTTCGGTAGATACAGAAGCTTCATCCATAATCACTGCCTTACTTACATTTATGCCACTGGCCCCATTACCTTCTAGATTTATTTCGCCACCATTATTTACGTAAGAGTCTTCTTTTGCCATTATTATGTTATTCAACTCTACAGAACCATTTTCATCTACCCAAAACTTTGGTTTCGAAATATTAGATCTTCCTGGTCCTAACCCAACGGTAGTGTTTTTGAAAGACCCATCCCTTCCAACTTTCGCTCTCGTCTTAGGTCTGGTATGCACGTACTGTGGCCAATTTTGAAGAACTGTTAATTTAACATCAGCATTATTTTTTATAAATGCTTCAGTCATATCTAAATGTATTGAATGCTTAGATAAAACTGGAGAAGTACATCCCTCCATCAAATGGACCTTACTGTCAGGTTCTGCTATGATCATTAT
>CAYTEI010000018.1:25305-27174 GCA_964436705.1 uncultured Thermococci archaeon | reverse complement strand
GAAAATAAAAAAACAGAGCCCTACCCAGAAACAGAAAAACTAATAAAAAACTTCATGAACAAAATAAACGAATTCCCAGTAGATTCCGAAGTAATATCAGTCGACATCTACAACTTTGATGAAGTACTGGAAAAAACCACTGACCTAATAAATAAATACTCAAACCAGAACCGACCAGTATACCTAAACATATCTTCAGCTCCAAAACTAGCCCTAGTAGCAATGATATCAGCCGCCTACCTAACCAACAATAATGTCGAAATATTCTACGTCGAACCAGAAGAGTACACCATGCCAAAATTACTTACAGAACTAAGCAATTTAGACGAATCAGACGACATCAGTAAACTAAAAAAGCTAAGTAAAGAATTCAAAGACAAAGGATCAGCCATAGGAGTAAAAGAATATGAAGAGATACCCTCATTCCCAATAGAGAACATAAAGGATCTAGACTATCAAATACTTCAAACCATAAAAAAAGAAAACGGTATAAACTCAATAAAAGAACTAGTCAACAAAATAAATAAACAAAAACAAAAAGAAACCCAAAGATCAAGCATACAATACAGAATAAAAAAACTCAAAGATAAAAACTTAATATCAACTAACAGAGAAAACAGAAAACTAAAAATGAACATCACAAGACTCGGAAAAATATACCTACAAAAAAGAAAATAACAAATCCTAAATCATATTGAATCAATGCACAAAAGAATTTAACCAGAAAAAACCACAAGAATAAGTCCAAATGAATTTGATAATACTCTCTCTAAATTATTCTAGAACTTAAAAATTCTTTTAAGTATTATTATTGGTTTATTGTTTTTTCTTTTTAATATTTTTCCATAATTTTTATTAAATTTAATTTTATTATTATATAATAGTTTATTGAGGTATAAAAAATGGTGGATGTTACTTTTTATGGTGGTGTTGAGGAGATAGGTGGTAATCAAACTCTTCTTAGTGAAGATGGAACACAGATTTTTTTGGATTTTGGTAAAAGTTTTAGCGGTGAAAAAGAATATTACGACAAACCATACCTCAAACCACGAAATGAAGAACAATTATTAAATTTAGGTTTATTACCGGACTTAGATGGATTATATCAGGATGATGATCCTAAAATTGATGGAGTAATAATATCACACCCACACTTAGATCATTGGGGATATACGGGATTCCTAAATAAGGATATCCCAATATACAGTGGAGAAGAAGCAGAAAAAATAATTAAAAGCCACGAGTATAAATCCTCTGCTGGACCACGAAAAGAATACTACCTAGCAAATCTTACCAAAAACAACGGAATTGAATCATTTGCAGAGTTCGTCTCCTTTAAATCTGGAGAAAATTTCAATATAGGTTCATTCGATATCAACCCTATCCGAGTTGATCACTCAGTGCCCGGAGCCTACGGATTCATTATAAAATCAAATTCTAAGACTATTGTATATACTGGCGATTTCAGACTACATGGCCCTAAACAAGATTTGACTAACAACTTCATTGAAAAAGCCTCTCAAGAAGAGATAGATGTTTTAATTACTGAAGGAACGAACATTACTAACGCACATATAGACAAAGAAGAAGATGTTAAAGAAAACCTGGATAAGATCATTTCCAACGTTCAAGGCCTAACAATAGTAAGTTCATCACAAAAAGATCTACATAGGCTTAAAACAATATACAAAGCAGCAAAGAATAACAACAAAAAATTAGCAATTACAGCAAAACAAGCATTCTTACTAAAAAACTACAACCAAACAAATGAAGATATAGATCTAAGAGAAGAAAATATCATCGTAATAGGAAAAGAAAAAAGTTATACCAACGCCTGGGAAGAAAAAGTGATGGATGAAAAAGAAATTC
>CAYTEI010000018.1:24422-25295 GCA_964436705.1 uncultured Thermococci archaeon | reverse complement strand
ATAATCAAGAAGAAATAGTTTTAGTAGCAAATTACTACTTTATGAATGAATTAATGAAGATAAATCCAAAGCCTGGAAGCGTATTTATCCTATCAAGCTCAGAACCCTTTGATGAAGAAGGCCAACTCCACCATGAAAAACTTCTAAAATGGTGCGAACATTACGGCATGCCCCAATACCAAGTTCATTCCTCAGGACATATCTCACCACATAAACTAAAATCAGTAATACAAGAAATAAACCCAAAAACTGTAATACCAATTCACACGGAGAAGCCTAAGCTATTTAAAAGATATATATCAGATCTCGATGTAGATTTGGAGATTCCTGAACAAGGAAAAACGATTGAACTTTAGGATGGAAGAGGGTCCTCTATGGGTAAGGAAAAAGTTACCTACGTAACTTTTTTGGAGAGAAGTAAATGGGCCTTAGTTAATTCCTTCTGGGCAACCCTTATTCACGAAGATATCAAACCAACAAAAATATATCTATTAACCAACAAAGATGAAGATAAAGTAAAAAAATCTAAAAAAGCATTAAAAACTATATTAAAAAACGAAGAAAACATCAATCCACCCATAGAAGTATTAGAGATAGAAGATGAGACTAATTTTGCAGGAATTGGTGATGAAATTAGAGGAATATGTGAGGAGTCAGATGATGTAGTGATTGACATTACACCAGGAAGTAAGGCTTTAAGCATTAGTGCATTAATCCAAGGAATGAATTCAGGGGTGGAAAAAATTTATTATCTCCACATAGATGAAGTTAAAAATGCTGATAAGCCCTACCTAGATATTCCATTAACCAGACAGATCCCAACTGAAATGAAAGGAGGAAGACATCTTGTCTGAAGCCGAATTAAGAGAAGAA
>CAYTEI010000018.1:7020-24412 GCA_964436705.1 uncultured Thermococci archaeon | reverse complement strand
ATACTACTAAACCAGGCATTTCTAGAGGAAAAGGAACCTATCTTCATTCAGCATCCTCTTCTCGATCTAGATCTTTTTCGCATAGATTTAAAGAAAGACGAATGGAAAGCCAAACTTCTAGTTTCAGAAAATAAATACAAAAAGAAAAGAAATAATATTGCAAGAAAAGCTAGTGAAAAGACTCGTGCAGAAGTTCCAAAGTTTGAAGATATAAGAAGTATCCTTATTTCCACTGGAGTATTTGAAACAAAAGAATACGGGAAAAACTTAGAAAACACGATCAAAAAACTAAAGTCCTCACCTTCGAAATACACAATCGCTTTAGACACAAATTTACTATACAACAGATTCATAACCTCTACCCAATAATACAAAACCACAAAGAAATTCAGCACAAAGTAATATGGACACTAAGTAACGTAGTTGTAGAAGAAATTAGCCACAAAAGGTCTTCCAAATACTCAAAAAACCAGATAAAAGAATTAAAGAGAATAGGTGGGGAAGAATACCAGAATTTATTTAACGAAATTAACTTGAACAGAAGAGAAGCAATGATGGCAACGGAAGAACTAAAATTCTTAAGAGATAAAATAGGAAGAGACCTTATCAAAGAAAATGAACCAAAAAAAGATGAGAAAAACGATGATTTAATAGTAAAAGACTATAAAAAAACCAAAAAAACAAAAGATAGAGACCCAATACTAATAACCTTCGACAAAGACCAAAAAAATACAGCAGAAATACACAACATCGAAACATGCATACTAGAATACCCAAATCTCAACCAATCAGACCAAATAAACCATCAAAAGATATACAGCCTAATCAAAAATCTAGCTCAAAGATACGGAATAATACAACTAAAAGGAACTGGAGCCAAAGCATTTGGAGTATGGGAAGGCATGGACTACAACAAATTTTACAACGGAACCATCAAAACCATATTCGAAGACGATTCAACAATAGCACCAAAAGTAAAAAAATCAAAAGAAACATCTAAAAAACTAAAAAACATCATAAAACAATAAAAAAATGAAATACCCCTCATTCATCACTCAAATCTAAAAATTTAAATAGTATTAGGAGGATCCCAATAAAAATAAAGATCAAAATAAATATTAATGACAGCTATAAAGTGAAGAATCCTAATTAGATCTAATTCTAAGGAATAGTTGGTTGAAGCCTTATTATGGGGGATTGTAATGTTAGAGGGTATTGAGGAAGGCCAGGTTATCCTAAATATTATTAGTATTATTGTTCTGGGCTTCATTTATAAAAATAGGCATAAATTGACGACTCTCAAAAAGTATAAAGTTTTTATTTCTGGTTTTTTGGCTTTTTTTGCTGGATGGATATTTACTATAGTTGATGAATTGTTCTTACCGGAGTTCTTTAATTTTCTTGAGCATGGGTCATATTTCATTGGGTCCTTGATCTTAGCCGTCTGGTTTTACGTGGTATTTGTTAGGGAGGTGTGAAAAAATGGAACCTGTTCTAATTTTTGATTTTATGACATTGGTACTGATTATGGTTTCGCTTCTTATTCTAGCTCTGAACAGAGCGGAGTCTGTGAGTAGAGAAGGGAAATTAATATTGGTCGGATTCCTTTTCGTTTCTCTTTTCTATATTTTCTCCAATCTTCTAGAAGTGTTTTATGATTTTGTCTGGATGGATGTGGTTGCTGACTATGCCGAAGTACTTCAACCCGTCTTATTCGGTTTTTTCTTATTCTCCCACATAAGATCAGTTGAAATATCGAGATTGAGGAAGACTGAGAAAGAGCTTCGGAGGAGTGAGGAGAGGAAAGATTTATTGAATACTTTGCTTAGACAAGATCTTGGTAGTAAGTATCAAACTATCCAAGGATACCTCCAACTAATTGAAGAGGAAATAGATCTTCCAGAAGAACACGAAGAATACCTTAAAAAAGCTATTAAGGCAGGCGGAGAGGTAGATGAAATCCTTGAATTAGCTAAGAAACTTGAAGAAATAGAAGAGGTTGAACGGATCGATGAAAAAGACATCATCAATATCTTAAACCAAGTTATCGATGACAATTCCAATCTTTTTGAGGAAGAGGGAGTTGAGATAGAGAAGAATTATCCTAAATCCCTAGGAAAGGTAAAGGGAGACTACTCACTGAAAATTATCTTCTCACAAATCCTAATAACTAGAATCCAAACCTTCAACACAGATAAAGTAAGGATAGAAGCAAAGGAACAAGAAGATGATAATATCCTAGTAAGAATCAAGAATAATGGAGATTCTTTACCTAAAGATCTTAAAAACATTTTTTCAGGAGAATCTTACACTGGAGAAACAACGGGAGTAGGAGGATTTAGGACTTACATGATCAGAGAAATAGCGGAACACAACAACGTAAAAATAGAAGTGAAGGACTCAGAACTGGAAGGATCTAGATTCAATATTTATTTGCAGAAAGCCTAAAAAAAGTATAAATTAAATCTCTTTTAATCATCATCTATCTATTACGGAGAATGGTTCTAGAGAATCTATTTTATTTAGATGAATGATTGGTCCTGTGTTACCCTCCTGCCCTGAGATTCAATTTTTGAGTCCCCATTCTATGTCTTCTTTTACTGCCTTTGTTTCTCTTTCTGCTCTTCTAACTTCTTTGATTCCTGTGAGTTCTATAGCTTTTTCTCTACTTATTTCATCTTTTAAGTATTTGCTGAGTATGTTTTTCTTCCATAATTCGTTTACACCATACTCTAAAGCTTCTTCTATCACTTGTGATGGATTTTCTCCAAGTTCCTTGGCTAACTCATCAACTCTCTTAGTAAGATCCGACATATCAAGTCTCATTGATGATAGAAATAGTAGTTTATATATTTGATGATATTTCCGATTCAGAAATCTGAGTGAAGATATCTTGTGTTTAATTAAACTCTAAATCTTTGATTATCGAGTGAACGATAAGATATACCTATTTTGGTTTTTGAACGGCGATATAATTTCAAATAAAAAATAGAAAAATTATAAGAAGTTTGGTATTCATTCTTCTTTGATTTTTTGCCCGGATAGCATAGCGAATCCTGTTAGTATTGATGCTGAAAGCACTACGTAATCCCCTACGGGCTGATAACCTGCGAATCCAGCCGCAGATTCAACGACAAATATTGTCACAAATAGAGAGAGTATCGATACAACAAGCATCACTATAGCGCTCGCGATATTGTTAATTAGACCGGAAAGTGGGTTATTTCCAGAAGCCATAAAATCACCATTCCTGTAACAATTTTCATTACTTAAAAAAGATTTCCTTATTATTAATCTAAAAAGATATTTTATCCCTTCATATCAATAATGGAAAAAATTTGTTAGCTAATTTGTGAAGAAATCAGTTTCCTCCAAGAAATAAATTCAATAATCAAAGAAGAAATGAGAAGATAGGTAGAACAAGAAATCAAATAAATCCCAGCACTTTTTATTCCATTTCATTAATTATTTGTTGTTGAGTTGGTTTTGCAGGTTTTCTATTATGTTTTCGAATGCTTTTGTGGTTTTGTTGTTTTTGTTTAGAAAGTTTTCTCCTTTTTCCCCGCTGTCAACGATTTCTGGGTCTAGAGGTATTTTTCCTAGGTTGTCTATGTTGAATTCTTGGGAGATTTGTTTTCCTCCTCCTTGTTTGAATATGTTGGTTTTTTCTCCGCAGTGTGGGCATATGAATCCGCTCATGTTTTCTATTACTCCTAGTATTGGTATGTCTATTTTTTCTGCGAAGGTTATGGATCTTCTTACGTTTGTTATGGAGACTATTTGTGGGGTTGTTACTATTATTGCTCCGTCGCTTTCGATTTCTTGTCCTATGCTTAGGGGTTCGTCTCCTGTTCCTGGCGGAAGATCGACTATTAGGTAGTCTAGTTCTCCCCATTTTGCGTTTAGGAATTGTTTGACTGCTTTCATCTTTAGAGGTCCTCTCCATATAACAGGATCTTTTTTGTTGGTCATGAAGGCGGTTGATAGTAATTTTAGGTTTTGATTAATTTCTAGTGGGATTATTCTTTCGTCTTCTGTTGAGTTTACTTTTGATCCGTCGACTCCGAATAGTTGTGGGATTGTTGGTCCGTGGAAGTCTGCGTCTAGGAGGCCGACTTTGTTATCTTTTTCTGATAGGGATCTCGCTAGGCTTGCCGATACTGTGCTCTTTCCTACACCTCCTTTCCCGCTGAGTACCATGATTGTGTTTTTTACGTTATCTAGTTCTATTGATTGGTTTTGTTGTGGATTTTTAGCTTGCATGAATGATTCCTCCTATAATTAAGATTTATTTTTTTGTGGTTGAGTTTTTTCTTTGTAGTTGTTTAGGAACCAGATTTTTAAACTTTTTTATTCAATAAGCAACATTAATGAGACTCGTTACATGAAAAAGTGTATTCATTGGTTAGGGCTTAACCCTCAGATGCCTCCACCTTAGTAGGGTTTTCTAGAACTAATTCCATGAAGATTCCCTGGAGAATCGATGTAAACATCATCACCACTAAGAGTATTATTGAGTATTTTAATCCGAAATAGAATATTAGTAGTGGTAGTAATGGGATTTTGATAGCTCTATTATATAGAAAAACCGCTATTAATCCGTTCTTCATTCCCTTATCCTTCAAGTTCTCTAGTAGGGTGTACCATACGTAGATAGGTCCATGACTAATGACACCAGTAAGTATAGCTATGAGGTAACCTTTTGCACCAGATTCAGCTCCAACGTAACTAGAAATTCTCTTAGGGTTTAGGAAATAGTTGCTTAGCCCCATGAAAACTATTACCAATATGATTATAGGTATAATTCTACGAACAATCTTTAGAACATATTCAAGAGATTCAAGTGTTTTTTCCGGTCTTAGAATGGCTGAGATGATGTATAGGATTATTACTATTCCTAGGAAGTACCATGAGTTGTTTCTTGTGTCTTTTTTGGATTTTTTGCTCATGTTCCCACCGTGAGGTTGTAGAGTATTACGGTTATTAGTGCGACTACCATGGATAGTACGAAGCTGGATATGTTTCTGATGGCTGAGAATTTTTTGCCTAGGGTTTCGGCTTCTGCTGGGAATTGGACTAAGCCTACTGTTACCCAGGCTACTATGAATGCTGTTACGGCGAAGAGGCTTATTCCTTGGTTTAGGAGTTCTCCTCCGATGATGTAGCTGGTTATGGGGTTGCCTGCTGATATGCTTCCTATTATGGATCCGACGAGTGAGTCTTGGAAGATTTTCCCTACGAAGATTTTTGTTATGATTTCTTTTGTTATGTAGTTCTTTATTAGTCCTAGTAGGAGTAGTACTCCGGCTATGAGTGGTATGTTTTTGCTGAATCCTTTTAATGCTTTTTTATAGGATTTCTTTAATGTTTGTTCATTGTTTTGGTTCATTTTGGTCACCTGGTCTGTTGTTGGTGATTTTTTGGGTGTGGTTTTGGTTTGTTTTTGGTTGGTGTTTCCTTATTAAAATTTTTCGCATATGTGCAAAAATTCTATAAGTTACCTTTTATCTATTTAGTTGCGGGTTGGATAGGGATTGACCTGATTTATTTTTAGGATGGTATTATGGTTAGTAAGAGTGAGGAAGATTATCTTGAGGCTATTTTTAATTGTTTAGATGAATCTGATTATGCTAGTACTAAGGATGTTGCTAAGGATCTTGGTATTAGACCTCCGAGTGTTACTGAGATGTTTCAGAAACTTAAATCAAAAGGATACATTGAATATGAAAAATATAGAGGTGCTGAACTTACTGAGGAAGGAGAGAATATTGCTAAATCTGTGAGGAGTACTCATAGGAATATTGAGAAATTGTTGGATATTTTGCAGGTGCCTGAGGAGAAGGCCGATGAGGATGCGTGTGAGATCGAGCACCAGTTGAGTGATGAGACAGTTTTGCAGTTGGAGAAGTTCGTTAAGTTTATTGAGAATTGTCCGCAGGAGGAACCTGATTGGGTGAAGCATTTTAGGGAGTTTTCTAGGACTGGGGAGTTTCCAGAGGAATGTTATGAAGATTAGGCAAAACTTAATAAGAGCCAAAGAATAGAATATAGAACACGAATTAGGATCACCTAATAATTCATTTTTGTCCACCAAGAAAGGGATACCATGAGAAGAAAACTAACAGAACTAAGAAACGGAGAAAGAGGAGAAATATCCTCCATAAAAGGAGGAAGAGGATTCAAAGAAAAAATCAAATCTAGAGGAGTAATAATAGGGAAAAAAGTAAAAATCATCACCAAACAACCCAGAGGACCCCTAGTAGTGAACATAGGAGAATTCCAGATGACCATAGGCAGAGGAATGGCCGATAAAATCATAGTAGAGGTATAAGAATGAAGAACATTCTGCTCATGGGAAACCCAAACGTAGGCAAAAGCGCCGTATTCTCAAGGTTAACCGGAGCAGACGTAACAGCCTCCAACTACCCTGGTACAACAGTAGACTTCACAGAAGGAACAACCCAAATAAACGGAGAAAAATACGAAATCATAGATGTACCAGGATCCTACTCACTACAACCATCAAACAAAGCAGAAGAAGTAGCCACAAAAATGCTAGAAGACGGTGACCTAGTAATAAACGTATTAGACGCTACAAACCTGGAAAGAAACCTAAACCTAACCTTCGAACTACTAGAAAAAGACATACCCGTCATAGTAGCTCTAAACATGTGGGACGAAACTAAACACCAAGGAATAAACATAGACAAAGAAAAACTCGAAGAAATACTAGGCGTCCCAGTAATACCAACAGTAGCCCTCACAGGAAAAGGATTCAAAGAACTAGCAAACAACCTAGACAAAGCAAAAAAAGGCCAAAAAAACCAAAAAACCGATGACGAAAGATGGAAAGAAGTAGGAGAAGCAGTAGAAAAAGTCCAAACAATAAAACCAAAACAACACTCCATCAAAGAAAGAATCTCCGAAGCAACAATAAAACCAATAACCGGAATCCCAATAGCAATCGGAATAACCTACCTCATATTCAGACTAATAAGATTCATAGGAGAAGGAATCATAACCTACATCACAGACCCCATATTCAACAACCTATACACACCACTAATAATGCAAATAAGCCAACAAATAGGACCAGAAAACCTAATACACCAAATCTTCATAGGAGAACTCTTCCAAGGAGAAGTACTATACATGGAATCAATGGGACTACTAACAACAGGAATATACGTACCATTCGCAGCAGTACTACCATACATCATAGCATTCTACTTCGGACTAAGCATCCTAGAAGACACAGGATACCTACCACGACTATCAACCCTACTAGACAACATATTCCATAGACTAGGAATGCACGGACACGGAATAGTACCCGTCTTCCTCGGACTCGGATGCAACGTCCCAGGAGTACTATCAACAAGAACCCTAGAATCAGAAAAACAAAGATTCATCTCCGCAACCCTACTCTCCATCTCAATACCCTGCATGGCACAAAGCGCAATGATCTTCGGCATCCTAGGCCAATACGGACTAAAATACATCTACATGGTAATAATAACCCTATTCACACTATACATTGTAGCAGGCCTAATACTCAACAAACTAGTAGGAGGGGAAAGCCCGGAAATATTCATGGAAATACCACCCTACAGAAGACCCAGCCTAAAAGTACTACTACAAAAAACCTTCATGAGAGTAAGATGGTTCCTAAGAGAAGCCGTACCATACCTCTTCCTAGGAATACTCATCCTAAACCTACTATACTCACTAGGAATCATCCAAATGGCAGGAAACCTGGCATCACCAATAATAGTAGGTCTATTCGGACTACCAGAAGAAGCAGTCTCAGCACTAGTAATAGGATTTCTAAGAAAAGACCTAGCAATAGGAATGCTACTCGGACTGAACATGAACCCACTCCAACTAGTAATAGCCTCAACAATACTAACGATATACTTCCCCTGCGCCGCAACATTCGCATCACTCTTCAAAGAACTAGGCCCAAAAAATCTGCTTAAATCCATATTAGTTATGATAATAGCTGTACTGATCGTAGGATCCCTAATGAATTTAGTTCTACTCTAAAACTCATTAAGAATTTCATTTTTAAAAGCATAGAAAGGTTTTACCATGGTAACCTTCGGACCCGTCCCCTCAAGACGCCTAGGAAGAAGTTTAGGGATCAATAATATCCCACCCAAGAAATGTAGTTACTCCTGCATCTATTGCCAACTGGGAAAAACCCTAGACATGACAACAAAAAGAAAAAACTATTATGAACCACAAAAAATCATAAAAGAAGTAGAAGAAACAGTACAGGAACTAGATGAAAAAATAGATTACCTGACTTTCGTACCTGACGGAGAGCCAACCCTAGACAAGGATCTAGGAAAAGAAATTGAAGCACTACAAGAATTAAACCATGAAACAGCAGTTATCACGAACTCATCCCTAATAAACAAAGAAGAAGTACAGGAAGATCTACTAAAAGCAGACTGGATATCCATAAAAATAGACGCCAAAACAACGAGAACATGGAAAAAAATCAACAGACCCCACAAAGATTTAGATCACGATAAAATTCTAAAAGGAATACAAGAATTCTCTAAAAGATTCAAAGGAGATCTAAACACTGAAACAATGCTAGTAAAAGATGTAAATGATAATAAAAAAGAATTAAAAAAGATCTCAGAGTTCATCAAAACCATAGACCCAAAAAAAGCATACATATCCATCCCAACCCGACCACCAGCAAAAGAAACAGTAAACCAACCAACTGAAACCAAAATAAATCAAGCATACCAAATATTCAAACAAAAAAACCTAGATCCAGAATACCTAATCGGATACGAAGGAAATCAATTCTCAGCCACAGGAAATCTCAAAGAAGATATCCTAAACATCACCTCAGTCCACCCAATGAGAGAAGACGCCGTAAAAAAACTAATAAAAAAAGACAACTCCAACTGGAAAACCATAGAAGAACTAATAAAAAACAATAAAATCAAAAAAACCACACACAAAAACAAAAACTACTACCTAAGAAAAACCAAAGACACAAAATAAGAAAAATATCACTACCTACCGTTCTCCTCCAACCAACCAGACTTAGCCCCAACAAACTTATCAAATTTAGGAATATACGGCTTCACATCAAGCACTGGAGTCTCATCGAACATATCAACACCCCTAACCTCTAAAACATTCTCATCACGATTCAATAACTCAAGAATTGATATTCCTATTGGGTTAGGCCTGTTAGGAGATCTAGTAGCGAAGGTCCCATGCTCTTCATCATCAAGGTATGGGCTCACAGTTAAACCATTAGATTTTAGATTAAACTCATCCTTTTCAGACTCCTCAATCTTCTTATGAAGGAAATAGATAACTATAATATGGGAAAACCCCTCAATATCTTTTAAAGCATCTTCATAATCTTTATCAATCTCTACTTCACCGATCTCCTCTGACCTATGAACCTGAAAAGGAATCTCCTCATCCGACTCAAAGGGAGTATGTATAACTCCTATAGATTTAAAATTCATCAAAAAAGCACCAAGACTAAACAATAAATAAACCAATTAAAACCTTTTCAAGAAACCACCGCGAACAAATGAATATACTTTTCACCAATGATGGCATATGAGTTCGCTCATCTTTTCTATAACTCTTAGTATTGGTATGTCTATTCTTCCAAAGATGGATTATTTTTCAAGGGTTTTAGATATCATCCGTATTAATATTTAAGGGTTTACTAGGCTCAAGGTTTTTTGGAATGATTTTTGCTCTTTTCTTTTGGAGGCGGTCTTTCTAAAAATGTTTCAGGATATGGTAATAATTTGGATCCTTACCTGATTATAATTCGATTTCGACTTAAATTCTCAATTAATATTATATAATTAATTGCAGATAAATTATTAACTCTAAATTTGAGTTCAAGAATAAATCTCACTTAATTAATTGAGATCTAATCAAATTAGACTAATATTTTTTGATCTAAGAAATAAAAGTCGAGGTGTAACCGTGATACAAAATAAAAGCAGAAAGAAAGAACTAAAAAAAGAAAAATCCAGTACTTATAGTGACTTTTCTCTTAAACTAAAAGAAGAAGATTTACCACTTACCTATGAAATCTCTTCACCTAAAGGAGGTAATATTAACGATTATTTCGATCAAATTCGACGCTACAATCTCTTTAAGAGTGTTACAGGAGTAAATGTAACCAATAACCCGGTTGGAGAAGTACATGTAGACCCCGTCCCATTCGCATATCGGTTAATCGAAGAATTCAATGTAAATCCTATACTTCACTTAAAATGCAGCGATTCGACGATAAGTGGAATTCAAAGATGGCTCTTAGGAGCGAATAGTTTAGGTATTAATAATCTCCTTGTAATGTCCGGAGATTCCGAATTAGGAGATTACCCAAGAGACGAAAACCCAGACAACCTAAACTCTTTAAAAATATTAAAAGGAATAAAGAACTATCTAAATCAAGGCTATTTAATGCCTGACTTTTCCGAACATAGCTTTGATGAAGATCTATCACCCGATCAACCCCAACTAGAGAATGAAACCAATTTCACAGTTGGAGCAGTAATAGTACCCGGAAGATCAGGAGAAGCAAACTACGCAGCCAAGAAAATTCAAGCCGGAGCCGATTTCTTCCAAACCCAAATAACCTACAACCCAAAAGAAGTAATAAAGTTATTAGATCAGCTCGAAACCAAAGTTGACACATACCCCTCCATCCTCATCGGAGTGACACCACTATCATCCAAAGAAGAAATGGAATACATAGAAAACAATATCCCACAGGTCAATGTACCCAAAAAAGTAAAAACCCGATTAATAGAATCAGAAAACTTCATATCTGAGTCTATACAATACTCACTAGAATTAAGTAAGAAGATAAGAGAAGAAGTTCAACACCGAGAAATAAGTAATAAGATCGGAATTCATATAGTGCCTGGAGGATCCGAAGAAGTAGCTGGAAACCTGATTAAAGAGGTAAAATCTTATGAACAAAGATAAAAAAGATCTTTACCCATGGAATGGTGAGTTCAAAGAAGGCAACCCCCAATCCTCCGTAGCAGTCGTAACTCTAGCAGATAAAATCAATTTCGACCCACAAAACCCAGCTCTTTGGGGCCGCATGAAAACCGAAAACCTTGGAATAGAAAAAGTAATAGCAAACGTCATCTCAAATCCCAACATAAGATATCTAATCGTTTGTGGAGAAGAGATAACCGGACACAAATCAGGAAAAACCTTAATCTCTTTAGTGGAGAATGGCATTAACGAAGACGGACATATCATTGAAGCACCAGGCGCCGTCCCCTACATAGAAAATCTTTCTTCCAAGGCTATTGAAAGATTCAGAAACCAAATTGAAATTCTAAACCACATAGGAGTTACCGATAAAAATAAATTGGAAGATATAATAAAATCAATCAAAGAAGAGAATACAGAGCCATATGGAGAACCATACATAGCAATCAAGATCGAGAAAGAGAAAGAATCGAAACTAGAGGCCGATTACGCCCTACACGCTAATTTGAATGTTACTCCATGGGGCGAAATATCAAGTATGGAGGAAACTTAATGTTCAGCTTTACTTCTGATCAAAAAATAATTGAGTTAAACGACTTCAAAATAGGAGGATTACCTGGAGAAAACCCCACTCTAATGATGGGTAGTTTGTTCTACAAAGATGAATTTGAAACACCGAAAGAATCTTTGGACGAGGCTTCTCAACTGATCCAAAAACAAAGAGATCTAGCCGATAAGACGGCATTGAACCCAATGGCTGATATTCTGATCCATGAGAAGGATGAGGTGGAATGGAAGATAGATTTTGCCCTTGATAATATTAGCGGAATGTTCTCATTAGATATACCTGAAGCCGAGGTCCGTATAAAGGCCTTGGAATACTTAAAAGAATTGAATGCACTTGATAGGGTGCTTTACAACAGCTTGAATTTAGGTTTAACGGATGAAGAATTAGAAGTTCTTCAGGAGAACCCTCCAGAAGCTGCCATAGGGTTAGCATACAATCCTCAGGATCATGGCGTTCAAGGACGGCTGGACGTAATAGAGAACGGTGGCGATCTATTATCTAAAGGAATACTGAAGAGAGCTAAGGAAATAGACACTAAGGTATTGTTGGACACGGCAGCAACTCCCTTTGGGGAAGGTGCGTGTGAGACCTTAAGAGCTATTCCGGTTTTTAAAAGTGAAATTGGTCTTCCAGTAGGCTGTTCTCTTCATAATACTGTTCAGTCTTGGTTATGGCTTAAGGAGTACGAAGATAGAGAAGACGTAGAACCTGTCTTGGATACTGCAGTCGATGGATTACCAGTTACTTTAGGTGCAGATTTTATCTACTACGGCCCAATTGAGAACGCAAAAAATGAGTTCCCAACAATAGCAATGGTGGATAAATTGATAGCGGAGGGAGCAGAAGAATACTTTGGCACTGAAGTAAATGAGGAACATCCATATAATCTTCTGAAATAGGTAATTATTATGAACACTGATAAAGACCTAATTACTACTGTCGTTGGAAGTTTCCCAGTTAAACCATCTAAACAGGCTCTATCTAACGCTTATCAATACAACGAAGATCCCTTTATAGAAAGTTTAGAGGAATCAGTTCAAGCTCAATCTAAGGCGGGAATCGAGCTTATCTCTGATGGTCAGACTAGAAATGGTATGGTTGAAATATACGCTCAAGAACTTAGAGGTTATCGGATAAAGGAGAAGGTCCAGATCATATCTGATGTGGAGCACATAGATACAGTTACGGTGAAGGATCAGAAGAAAGTTAAGGAGATAATATCCGATCGAGATATGGGTGTAAAGGGAATAATAACAGGTCCATGGACCATGGTGAAGACTTCGGAGAATAATTATTACGATTCAGAAAAGGAAGCTACTTTAGCTACCGCTCGAGCCCTTGCTCATGAAGCCAATAGATTAGAAGAGATTTGTGACCTCGTTCAAGTGGATGAACCATTTCTATCAGTTGAGTACCCTGAATTCGGCAAAGAAGCAGTTGAAACCGTCCTAAACGAAGTAAAAGAAGTACCAACAGCCATGCACGTTTGCGGAGACTTAAGTAATTCAGCTGACAAACTAATTGAATTCGATGTTGATATATTAGATCATGAATTCTCTGAGAACCCGGATCTCTACGATGTTTACAGTGATCTGGACTTCGACCAGAGATTAGCTCCTGGAGTTGTCACTACCAAACCCAAATTAGATCCATTAAGAGATATAGTTAATAGGATTGAAAAGGCAGTTAATGAGTTTGGACCTAAAATAATGATAGATCCTGACTGCGGTTTACGAAACTTAGATGAAGAAACAGCAAGAAAGAAGCTTGTAAGAATGGTTAAGGCTAGGAATGTGGTACTAGATGAAAGAAGTTGAAAAAATAGAGGCCGAAGAAAAGAAACAAGTTGAATTCGATGATAAAGGATTCTTCGTAATATTTCTTAATGAGGACGAGATCGTAGCTGAACATTACCAAAATGTTCAGAAAGAAGGAAGATTAGAGGTGGAAACTGGAAATATAGACTACGTAATAACTGGTAAAAAAGCCAAAGCTATTTGTGATACAATTATAAGAAAAGATCTAGTATCTAAGCTGGATCATATGGCCTACGTATCTCGTGAACTCCAAAAGGCTGAAATAGCTCTTAAAAATGATCTTGAATATAAACAACCTGAACCCTTGAGTATTAATGATTAGATAGAAATTTAAAAAACAGAAATTCATTGAATCTGGTTTAACTAATCTGGTTCGGTGTTTAATTGTTTTTCTCTAAATTTGTGTTCCTCTTAAGTATCAGATTGATAGCTTTGAATTTTAAACTGGAATTCTTCACCGTTTTTAAGTGTGTACTTTACTTCTCCATCCTCTAATCTTTCTATCTTCTTTAATGGGTGTCGATCACTATCTATATCCTCGATTTTTTCTTCAGGGATGGGAACCCAGTCAAACAGTTCTAATTCTTCTTCATTCCAATCAGTCGTGAGCATGTAATTCTCTAGAGACCCCATCGCATCCGTGGGGCATACATCAACACAGAACTGGCAAAATGTGCATCTCCCGTAGTCTATCTTAGGGCGATCTTGGTTCTCTCCCTCTATTTCAGTCATTTCAATTGCTCTGGCGGGGCAAATTCTTCCACACATATTACACCCTATGCAAGCATCCCAGTCTAAACTGTGGAATCCCCTGTAATCTTTAGCCGTTTCAGTTTCCTCATCCGGAATCTCAATGGTTACAGGATCCTTGAATAAGTATTTAATCGTTTTCCATGGCTTAAAGTAATAAGAACCTTTTTTTACCTCTCTATTCTTCGTTTTATCTTCATTTGACCTCATCCTATCACCTATCAATACCAGGTGGGCAGTTCCCTAAACTAGCTAGTATAACCGGAACATCTGCAATAGTCGCTCCCTTGAGTAAATTCTCCAAAACTCTGATCCCATGTGAAATGCTAGGCCCCCTAACCTGGACTCTGTAAGGCGTATTATCTCCTTTACTAACCACGTAAGCTCCAAAGTCCCCTACTGTAGCTTCTACGTGTGAATAGGCATCCCCTTCAGGTATCTGTAGATCTGGAAGGCTCCCAATCTCCGAATCAGGTATTTTATGATCTCCGGATGGAGGCCCCATATCTATAAGTTGTTCTAAAATGTATAGATCCTCTTCGAGTTCAAATCTCCTTATCAAGGTCCGTGCAAGGGCATCTCCCTCTTCCAATGTAGGGATCTGAAAGTCTATGTCTGGGTAAAGTAGATACGGATCATCCTTTCTTACATCATGCTCAATTCCTGTTGCCCTTAAGTTAGGACCGGTTACACCCTCTTCCATACAATAATCTTTATCCATCTTCCCGATTCCGTCTAACCTTTTATGAGTAATTGAGTTTTCAAAGAATACATCATCAAAGTCTTGTAATTTTCCTTTAATATATTTAACTGTTTCTTCAAGCTCCTTCAACCAATTTTCATCAGGTATATCTCTTCTCACCCCTCCAGGGATAGTGTATATATGATAAACTCTTCCTCCGGTTAATTTCTCGAATAAAGCCATTATTCTTTCTCTGTACGCAGCCGCCCAGTTCCCCGGAGTATAGATCCCAAGTTTAAACGCTAAATTCATTGTCCAGAACAGATAAGAACTGACTCTAGACATCTCTAAAACCGTGGTTCGTAACCATTGAGCCCTTTCAGGTACTTCCCAACCCTTAAGCTCCTCAACCGCCATCGAATATATGTTCTCAGGTACGTCGGGTTCCGGGACGCATAATCTTAATAACAACGCTACGTTAGATTGCCATGGTCTATGTTCGGCTAACCTCTCAAATCCTCTATGGAGAAACCCAGGGTTCGCTATCGCTTTATCCACCCTACGTCCATTCATCTTAAGTATTATGCTAAAGTTCTCTGTAGCCATGTGTTGAGGGCCGAAGAATAATTCATAGGTGTCTTTCTCCAAAGGAAGTAATTCCATGCCATTTTCTCGAGCCTTTTTAGATAATTCTTCATCTTTAACCATATTTTTACCTAAACTACGTAATTATCTTTGTTTTCATCGTATCTGTCTAAGTTCGGATACTTTTCTTTAGCGTAATCGAGCATATCGAAGTCCTTTCGATGTGGATAAAGATCGATCTCGGGATCGTCCAGTATCCATGGCATTTCCATTTTTTCGTTTCCCTCAAAGTATATTCCATAGAAATCGTGTGCATCTCTTTCGTAAGTCTCTGCGGCAGGAAAAATATCTTTTACTGTTGGTACTTGTGGGTTTTCTTCTCTTTCTATTCGAGTTTTAACGAAGGCGTGGATCGAGTGGGTGTAACTCCACATTTGATATACCAGTTCGAACTCTTCATCTTCCAACCAGTCTACAACTGTTATCTGCATCATGGACTCGAAATCATTGTCCTTTAAGTCGCTAAGGAACTCCCTAATTCTGTCTGGGGGAATTTGAAATTCTGCTCTTTTATCTCTTTTTAGTTTTCCTTGAGCGTATGAGGTTTCTTTCTCGATTTTCTTAATTATTTCATTTCCAGCCAAGGTAACCACCTCTTAGCTTCTTTTTCTTTCCAGTTTTCTCCAAGTAACTCTTCCTGTTTCTCTTTATAGTCTTCTTTATTCTCATTATACTCCTTCCATCCATCTGCTTCATCATTCTCAATTTTATCTCTAATTCTCTCTATTCCATCCATTACCGACTCAGGCCTGGGCATGCATCCGGCAATCGCAGCATCAACTGGGATGTAGTTATCTAACTGCTTAATAACATTATAAGAATCCCAATAAATTCCTCCATTGATCGGGCATGAACCATGGGCCAGTACGTATTTTGGATCATCAGCCATCTCGTAAGTAATTATAATCCTTTTGAGCGTCTTTGGGGATACGTAACCTGTGATTAGGAATAAGTCGTACTGTCTTGGGCTAGGATTCGGCATCATCCCGAACCTTTCAAGATCATATCTAGAAGTCATTAAGGGGGGCATCTCTATACCACCGCATCCCGTACAGAAGGATACGATCCATAGGCTCCTTTTTCTCGCGTACCGGAATAAAGGTTCATATAAACTCCAATCTACCATTCTTTTTACCTCCTAAATAGCTGTTAAAATAGCCCCCAATACTGCTATTGCCGTCGGGGCTTTCCAATAGAACTTCGCGGCTTGATCAATTCTAAATCTTGGGAATATCGCTCCTATGAATATTGCCATCATTAGAACAAATAATTGCTTTAATAACATGATCGGAATACTTCCTCCTCCCAGGAATATATTGGCGAAGAAGAGTGTCTCGGCGAAGAGTGCTATCGCGTGTTGTAACTGAAGTATTCCTAAATGTTTACCTCCGAATTCTACCATAGGCCCCAAAGATATTTCTCCAGGGGCGGTCATTATATCGAATGGTTCTTTTCCAAATAAGGCCTGTAAAACTATATCATATGCCACTGCCGAGAAGAGTAATGGCAGATGGAAGACACTCCAATTCATACCTTGTTGAGCCATAACTATTCCATAAGTGCTAAAAGTTCCGTAAAACTGTGCCAATGAAATTATTACAAATCCCAATGGGACTTGGATAGCTAATATCGTTAATAATCCTCTTTGAGCTCCTAAACCAGCCCATGGACTTCCAGAGCTCATTGCGGCAAACATAATACCCAGCATTGGGATCTCTAAAAGGAATGTTATAAGAATTAAATCACCATAAGCCCTTAGAACACTAATAGGGCCCAAGGGAATGAATAAAAGCGCTAATATAGTAGCTCCAAGCGCATAAACAACTCCAAAATCGTATATAAATCCATGTGTAATATTTTCCTTTTTTCCCAAAAGCTTCAGAGTATCAAGTATAGGTTGATAAACCGGGGGACCCA
>CAYTEI010000018.1:0-7010 GCA_964436705.1 uncultured Thermococci archaeon | reverse complement strand
TCCGATGAATTCTAGCAGTAACCTTCCTAATAATCCCCATAAATATTAGACCCATGAAAGTTCCATAAACTATAACCATTACAGCGTTCAAAATGGTTTCTAACACTCTACCAACCCCACCATAAGATCAATACAAATACCATAAGAACTATGTACCAAGAATAGCTCTGAACATCTCCGTTGTAAATATAACTCCTTAATACATCTGCCAAGTCATCAACAGACCTTCCCAGTTTCTTATAGAGATCATCGACACTGAATTGTAGAAATGGACCCAAAGTTTCTTCAAGTGGACGGAAAAAGTTTACTCCTATATTAAGATTATAATCCATTGTAACAGGATTTCCAGATTGATAAGTATTTGTTATTGGTACTCTTTTCACTTTAGCTCCAATAAAGTATACAGCAGCTGCAATCCCAAGACCTACGACCAACCAAATAGTTAAAATTAAGGCATTGTACTTTCCAAATCCTATATCCAACATAAAGACACTACCAGAAATAACCTGTTGCCCCATTATCGAGTTCAGCTCCCTCGCTATTAAACCGGGAGCAACTCCAAAAACTATATTCAAAGTCCCCAGTATAACCATTCCGAGTGCAAGCGGGATCGAAGTGAACTTCGTATTATCAAGATCAGTTGGTCTTTGTCCGAACCAAACGGCGTATATATATCTAATAAGGTATACAAATCCTATCGCACTTCCGAAGAAAGCGAATCCACCTAATATAGGATGATTTTGACTAATGATAGATTCGAAGAGTAACCATTTACTTGCGAAACCTACCATAGGAGGAATACCAGCGAGACTAAGAATCGCTATAAAGGACATGGCAAATGTGAAGGGCATTTTCTCGGCCAATCCCCCCATATCCTTGAACTTGGTCTTTCCCGTCCTGTATATAATCGCCGATATCGTTAGAAAGAACAATCCCTTAAACAAGGCATGGCTCAAAGCATGAAAGATCGCAGCCTGCATACTAAGAGCAGTTCCAACTCCAATCCCCATTACTACGTATCCAAGCTGACTGATACTTGAATAGGCGAATAGTTTTCGAATATCTTGTTGCAGGGCAGCAAGAATCCCTCCAACCACTATAGTTAATCCTCCGGCAAACGCCACAATATAGCTTAACACAGACATATTTTGAAAGATCCCTACTTCTTGTGCCAGCCTTCCGCCTGCCAGTAACTGAATCATTATGAGTCCAAAGACACCTGTTTTACTTAATGCCCCACTGAACATTGAGGCGTAACTCTGATCAACATTACTATATCCACCGGGGGCCCATACGTGTAAAGGGAACATTCCAACTTTCACTCCAAAAGCTATTGCGAAAAGACCGTAGACGATGATTAACTGTGTTTGAGAGATCGTTTGTAATTCTTGGCCAAGGGATAGTATTGTTAATTCTCCAGTATTAACATAGATTACTCCTATTGCCATTAACATTGCGTAGGCTCCGAATAAACTGAGAAGTAGGTACTTTAGCGATGATCTTTTATCATTTTTTAGAATCATCATGAAAGAACTGAAGGTAAGTATTTCCAAGAATATAAAGAAGCTAAGTAGATCAAGGGATAAAAACACTCCAAATGCCCCTGTTAGGCTTGAAAGAGCAAATAACGATTCATACCTACCTTCGGAAGTACTTATGATCCCAAGTACTGAAGCCAGCCCTACCACGGCAACTAAAGTTGCAAAAAACCATCCTAAATTAGAAATGTAAAATCCAAGATTTAGTTCCCCCAGCTTCGATACGGAGAACGTAATCGGTTCCTCTCCCAGTTTCGGGTATAGATAGATGAGATATGATAAGGGAAGAATAGAAGCTATTAGAACAACAAATTTTCTTATCCTACTTTCTGTGATCAACCAAGAGAGTACTCCTCCTAGAATTGGGGAGAAAACTATTATGGTGATAGGGTTCAGATTCACTTTACCACCTCCATCAATGGAACATTTTTGATGTATGCCGATTTATCTACAAGATCCATGGCCGCTTTTCTGATTGTAATTGAAACCGAATCAGGGAGAATTGGGTAAACCCCAATTATTACTACAATTATTACTAAGAAGATCATTATTCCCTTAATTGGTGGTGTTTCATTGATCGGGTTTTTGGAACTTTTAGTACCTTTAAACCATATGGTATGAACCAATCTGAAGTAGTAGACCATCTCCACCAAGCTGGCGGCAAGAATTAAAACCACTATAAAAAACTCTTCTGCTGAAAAGGCTGCTAAAATTAGTTTGATTTTACTCCAAAAAATATTGAATATGGGTATACCAACGATACTGATAGCGCCGACTGTTATGGCGAATGATGTGACTGGCATCTTCTTACCTAATCCTTCGAATCTGGCCAACTTACTTCCACCAATTTTTATGGCAACATATCCAACGCCAAGGAATAAGAGAGTTTTTACGATCGCATGATTTATCATGTGGAATACACTTGCACTTACTCCCTTCACCGAGCCAAGACTAAATCCGATCACTATGAGTCCGATTTGGGCTATGCTTGAGTACGCGATCATTCTTTTAACATTTTTCTGTTTTAGAGCACTTATTTCCCCTATTACGACTGTTACAATACCTAATATCAGTAGAAGATTTAATATATCAGTCCAGGGTCCTACGCCGGACATTAAGTATACTATCCTAACCATTGCGTAAAGAGAAGCTTTGACAACGAATCCAGAGAATAAGATCGGGATCGGGTGAGGGGATGCCTGGTAAGCATCTGGAACCCATGCATTTAATGGGAATAATTCCGATTCAACCGCTAAACCCAAAATTAATAATCCTAATCCAACTTTTGCAACTGTTGGACTTATCAAAGAGGCATTTTGAGCTATATGAGCTAAATTTAAAGTCCCTAAGCTTCCGTATATTAATCCAACGCCAATCAAAAAGAGTCCTGATCCAATTCCACTCAGGATCATGTACTTGATACCTCCTTCACTGGCTAAGCTGTCTTTCCTGTATGCAGTTAATGAATACGCACTGATCACTGAGATCTCCATAAAAACAAACAAATTGAATATGTCGCCGGTAGTGATCATACCAGTTGCTCCTAGGATTAATAAGAGATAGAGAATTGCGAATTTGTCTTTCGGTTCATTCTTTACTGCTCGAAAGCTGAAAATAGAAGTGATAAATGATATTAAAGCTATTATTAATGCGAAAAGTGCAGCGAAATGACCGATATAGAGATTTATCGATACTGGAGGTTTAAATCCGCTGATTAAAACTATTATAGGTCCTCCGGATCCGAATCCTAACAAACCATAAACTTTGGCAAAGATAATCCCAGCTAATACACTTTGAGCTAAAGTAACCGTGGATAAAAATCCAAATATTATTTCTTTTTTGTGAGTTAATTTGTTTAAGACCGGGATGAAGAAAGCACTTATTAATGGCAACGCAATAAGAAGTGATGCGTACTGATTCATTTTTTCATCTCCTTCAACTTATTAACATCCAAGGACCCGTGATTCTCGTAGATATTTATCACGATGCTGAGACCTAAAGCTAAAGTAGCTACACCTATAACTATAGCTGTAAGGACTAGAGCTTGAGGAATTGGATCTACTGTATTACTTGGATTGGCCTTTCCGGTCAGAATCGGAGCCGTGAATTTCCTAACATTGCCTATAGAGACTAGTAATAAATTAATACCGGCGTTCATTATACTAATACCGATTAAAATCTTAATAAGATTTCTTTTCGTTAATATAGCGTAAAGACCTATGAGTATCAGTGCGATGGCTCCAAAGTAATAGACGCTAATGCCATTCATTTGGGTTCCCCCTCTGGTTCCTTAATCATTCTATTCAAGATACCGGTAAGTTCGGTTCCCACCTTAATCGCGATTATAGTGTATATTACGGGGATATACCCTCCGCTTAACAATTTATTCATCTCTCCTAAAGCCCATGTTCTCCAGATCCAATCAAAAAGGAAGAATCCACCAATAATTAGCCCTATTACACCTAATAAGACATAGGAAATACCTGCTAAACCTTCCGTAGTTTCTAAGAATTCATTTCCAATATCAAAGTTCCCCTTGGATAGGTAAAGTAGAAGGAATCCCGAGGCAATAATCGCTCCTCCAGGGAACCCTCCTCCAGGTGTTAAATGACCATGTAAGAATACGTATACTCCATAGAGAATAATTAAAGGGAATAATAATCTAGATCCAGTTTTCAAAATCAAACTAGATTCTTTTCGAGATGTTCTCTCATTATTTTCCCTCCATAAAAGAGCTGCAACCCCTGTGGAGGCTATGAAAAGAACTGTAACTTCTCCAAGGGTATCAAGTCCTCTATAATTAACGATTACAGAGGATACAGTATTAACTGCTCCAGTCTGATCTTTGACGTTTTGAAGGAGGTACTGACCAACTAACATCTTATTATGACCGAAAGGTATTTTTGAAAGTGCGTTAGCCATCCATAGACCTATTAAAAGCAATACAACTATTGCTAACCCATTCTTCATTTTCACCATCGTATCCACCATCCAGATGCCTTCTCATCCTTCACATACCGTTTCGTTCTTTTAATCGCGAAGATGAAAATTGCGGCACTTAAAGCAGCTCCTATCGAAGCTTCCGTCATAGCTACATCAGGTGCTTTAAGAAAAAACATTAAAATTGATACGAAAAGACTAGCTGCAGTCATACCCACTACGGCCTCTAAAAGATCTTTTTTCTCCACAGCAAATACAGCTGATATGATCATTAACGCAACTATAAAAGTTGCCACCCAATTAACCATTCTCTCCATCCTCCTCATTGTTTTCTTCATCTTCACTCACCGTTTCGTATTTGTTAACGGTACTTTCTTCCCAAAGAGGTATCCCAATCTCTTGAGAGGCACGAATTAGCGAGTGAGCGCTAATTGGATTCGAAAACAAAATAAAGGCTCCAATTATGATGGTTTTCGGTAGATACTCAAAATTAATAATCCCAACCCCTATCATAACCCCCAAAGAAGCTAATGTAGAAGTCTTAGTAGCTGTTTGCATCCTATTATAAACATCAGGCATTCTTATTAACCCTAAAGCGGATATAAAATAGAAAACCGATCCTAATAATATTAAAGCACTCCCAATAAATTCCTTAACCATCAAAGCCCCCCCTCCAAGTATCTCGCAAAAGCTATTACTCCAATAAACGCTAAAACAGCATAAACCAAAGCTACATCAAGAAATATAGATCTATCATAGTACAACGAAAACAAAACCATTAATCCAACCGTAATAGTCGTCATTATGTCTACAGCAACAACCCTATCCGGCGTAGTAGGACCCCTAAAGATCCTGTACATACTAAGAATAGTCGCTACCAATATAAGAATTAAAGAGATTTTAATCACTATCAGCATTAAATACCCTCCTAAGATACTTTTCGAATGGCTTAACTATCTCTTCGGAAGCACCTTCAATTCCCTCATCTTCTACGTCTATCCAATGAATGTATAAGCTATCATCCTCTACATCAACGCTCATAGTCCCTGGTGTTAGGGTTATAGAATTAGCTAAAGCTAATTTACCGATATCTGGTTTTAAATCGGTTTTAACCTCTACTATCCCAGGGTTTATCGGTCTTTCCGGGTGTAAAACTCTGTACGCAACATCTAAGTTAGCTAATATCATTTGCCATAAAAGATAGGGCAAATAAAGAACACCCATAACTATTTTCCTTGGATATATACTCTCCATTCCTCCCTCCGTGAACCTACTGTAAGTAAGTAATCCAATCCCCGTGGAGACAATTACCCCCATAAAAATTTTTTGTCGATGTAAGCTATTAGTTAAAAAAACCCATGCTAAAAATAACACAAGAACAGTAAATATAAACCGACCAAAGCTATTAAACTTAGTCATTAATACACCTCAATTCTGTAAGTTCTAAATAAAAAACGATAAATCTTACCCCAAACACCCTGATTTCCCAGCCCATTAAAATATGAAACCGATGGTTTAAAACCTTTCGAATCGAGAAAACAGGATAAACAAATGATCCATGGCCCAATGACGACAAAAAAAAGTAAAATAAATATAATCTGAGAAAACCTCAAAATGCTCTTTATCAATCTCAAATCCACTAATCCAACATCTAAACCAAAAGAAGTAATAATAAAACCTATAAATACTAAATTCAATACTAAAACAATAAAACTATACAAAAAACAAAGTAATTAAAACCTTTTCAAAAAACCAGTCACGAACAAATAAATATACTTATTCACAGTAAAGAAACCATTCCTACACTAACCTATTCTCGAGCGAACTGTCTAAGCAACTTACCAAACCCGCTACCTAATAATTTAGCTTCAATCGATACATCATTTATCCAGAAGATTTCCTCACAGTATAGACAACTACCCAAAAAATAACTCTCACATAACAAATCATAACGATTAGTTAAGATCATCTTTCCTGGATAAAATTTAATAGTTAGTAAACAATTATTATTCAGGTTATGGGGGTTTTTTTGTCTAGGCAGAGTTTTTTGGCATGTCTCTTAGTTTCTTTAGTTGTTTTAACGTCAGGATGTACTGGATTTATGAATGATTCAGGTGGTTCTGGCGGTAGTGAGCTGAATTTAGGGAATTTTTCGGTTGATTATCCTGACTCATGGGATCAGGGAGTGGCTGATCAGGTTGGAGGAATATTGGATCAATTTCTTCCTGAAGAAGTGAATACAATCGAAATCAATGAAACAGAAAACAACATAACAATCAATGTATTCATTCCTAAAGAGGCTGGAGTTGGTGATGAAGTTGAAAGTGGAGTATCTACTATGACGTCAATGCTTAACCCGGTTCTACCAAACAAAGAAATAGTATTTGATGTTGAGACTGAATGATTCCTGGAACCTGTGTCTTTTAAGAGAATTTATAATAAAGGAAAGGATCTTTTTCTTAGTTTACTTGATCTTCAATTTCTTCTCCTTCTAATACTTGGTAGTTATCTTTTTCATCTACATAATGAAAT
>CAYTEI010000017.1:6991-28236 GCA_964436705.1 uncultured Thermococci archaeon | reverse complement strand
CTCTATTAGAGAACTCGGAAAAGATGGGAGAGTATCTAATGAAACGGCTTAAGAAAATATCTGAGGAACACCCTCTAATCGGCGATGTGAGAGGAAAAGGCCTATTGATCGGACTGGAGTTTGTAAAAGACCGGTACGCCAAAGAACCCGCTACAGAAGAAAGTAACGAAATAATAGATGAAGCCTTCAAAAAAGGGCTGATACTGCTAGGTGCTGTGTCTTCCTCCATCAGAATAGCACCCCCACTAACTCTAACTAAGGAACATGCAAAAAAAGGTCTTGAGATCTTTGAGAACGTATTAACTCAAATAGAAAGAAATCATTAAATCAGATTTTTCGAAGAAATCAAAAGACTATGAGTAAAAAAAGCTATTTCAAAGCAGTCATTAACCTATTAAAAATAATTTTTTACCTCAAAGAGAACCCAATGATCGTTTACGGATTTCTTTGAGGCCAGCTCTTTCGATCAACTCTTCAGACGCTTTCACGGCCGAACCCTCTATATCAGAGTACCTTTCATCAACTCCAATAAAAACTTAGCATCTTTTTTTTCAATATAACCATTCATATCATCTATAATATAATTGACACTACGATCAATATCCATCAATAACACCAATAATGAAAATTTATGAGTTCTATGACTAGTATCAATCATGATCTTCAAGATTTTATACGTTTTCCTACAGAGACCCCCTCCCCCTGTCATTTCAGGTGGAATTAGATAAGAAAGAGGTAAGGATTATAACATATAATAGGAAGAAGAATATTCCATTAGTAGGTGGATTTATGTTTTTTAAGTTTTATGATCAAGATCAGGGTTAGATCAAAATATTCATAAAAAAATATTTTATGAAAAACTGTTCGTATATTAACGGAAAAGAAGTTACAAATTCTGAAATAAATAGATAAAAATTAGTAACTGAAATAATTTGTAAATATTTTGATATTTATACAGAGATTAAGGTTAAAGATTTATTTTTCTAGTTTGTTTTTGATCTCACTTTGGTTTTTCCCCCTTCTCTTTGATCCTTATTCCACCTGAAATAAAGGGGAGGGGGAGTATGAAATTATCTCATTTAAACTGTTACTAAATATCTAGATATCTTTCTCTTTCCCAGTCTGAAACATTAACTCTGTATTTTTTCCATTCAGTTTCTTTATGTTTTATGAATTCGTCATAAGCTCCATATAATGAATTTTTTATAACTTGATCAGATTTTAAGGCTTGAATAGATTCTTTCAATGTATTTGGTAAGATTTCAATATTTTTTTGTTCTCTTTCCTCAGGATCTAAGTCATATACATTTTGTAGTACTGGTTTGGGAGGTCTGTAATTATTTTTAATACCATCTAAACCAGCAGCTAATATAGAAGCAAATGCGAGGTATGGATTTGCACTAGGATCAGGTGATCTATACTCTATTCTTCTAGCTTTTTCTTCAGAAGTTGGAATTCGTATTAGGGTTGATCTGTTCTTCCTTCCCCAAGTTATATATACGGGAGCCTCATATCCAGGTACCATTCTTTTATAAGAATTAACGGTTGGATTGGTTATGGCTGTTATTGCTTTTGAATGCTTTAGTAGCCCTCCAACAAAGTTTAGACCTTTTTCTGATAATCCAAGTTTTTCATTGCCTGAGAAGAGATTATTACCACTAGATATATTTATGTGAAGATGCATTCCATTACCCATCTCTTCTTCAAAAGGTTTTGGCATGAAGGTTGCTAATAAATCGTTCTGTCTAGCTTTAAACTTTGTTATAGCTTTAGTTGTAAGAATTGAATCAGCTGTTTCTAGTGCGTCACTAAATCTAAAGTCTACTTCGTTTTGACTAGCTCCGACCTCATGATGAGATGATTCGAAGTCAATATTCATATTTATCATTGCTTCGGCAATATCTTTTCTAACCTTTTGAGCTAGATTATTTGGTGTGAAGTCGAAATAACTTTCGTCATCTTGGTTTTCTAGAAATCCTTCTTCTGTTTCTTTGTATAGATAGTATTCTAGTTCAGGACCTACGTGGAATTCGTAGTCTCCAAGTTTTTTTAATTCTTCTAGGTTTTTCTTGAGAACGTATCTTGGGTCTCCTTTGAAACGGGTTTCTCCGTCTGATTCGTAAACATCACAGATGATTCTTCCCACGTCTTTATCCCATGGGTAGATTTCGAATGTATTAGGATCGGGTTTTAGTACCATGTCGCTTTCATATACTCGTACGAATCCTTCTATTGAAGAACCGTCAAACATTATTCCTTCTTTAAATGCTTCTTTTAGTTCATTAGAGGTTATTTTAATACTTTTTATAGTTCCATTGATATCTACGAATTGTAACCTAACGAATTTAACGTTATCTTCGTCAATTTTATTAAGAACTGTATTTTTAGATACTTTATTTCCCATAGTATCACGATTTATTTGAGCTTTAAAATTATTTATATTTTTGGGTATCAATATCGCCAAAATATTAATTTAATTAATTTCAGTTGTAATTTCTCTAAAAGGAAACAAAAAATCAATAAAAAAGTTAATAATAAATAATAATTGAAAGAACTGATATAATAAGGTTATAGATCTTCCCATCCTCAACTCGTTTAAACATTGATTTTTTATATATGCTTTCTTTACTTTTATCAGGGTAATAAGGTGGATTATTACACAAAAGAGGATTTTATTGATGAAATTGATGTAGAAAGTGAAAGGTTTGATCGGATACCATCTGATGAAGTAATCCAAGAAACTATAAAGAATATAGAGGATCGCAATATCAATGTACATCTTTTTGAAAATGAAGAAAACACTTTAGAATTCTTAAAATCAAAAATCCCACAAGATAACACAGTTAATATTGGACACTCTACAACAATGGAAGAAATTGGTTTTATAGAGTATTTAGAATCTGGAGATCATCCCTGGAATTATTGGGCTAATAAAATAAGGAACACAGATGATAAGAAAAAACGGTTGAAGCTTCGTAGAGAAGGAATGACAGTTGAAATGTTTTTAGATAGTCCAAATGCGATATCCAGATCAGGAGAAATTATTGGAGTAAATGCTGGGGGTAGCGGTGTAGGAGCCTGGCCCTACTCAGCATCAAATTTAATGCTAATAACTGGAGTTAATAAGATCGTACGAAGCTTTGAAGAGGCAATTCAGAGGTGTAAAAAATTTGCTTTTCCATTAGAGGATAGGAGAGCTAGAAAAGAATATGGACAAGGCAGTATAGTGGGTAAAATGGTTTCTTATGAATACGAAACTGTTGATAATAGAACTGATTTAGTACTAATTAAGGATCGACTAGGCTTCTGATATTCTTTCTAATCATTAACTATTTAATTAACTAATTTTTTATTATTTTGGGGTTATTATGAAGGTCACGGCTTTTAACGGAAGCCCTCGTGAAGATGGTAATACTTCAATTCTTATTGGGAAAGTTTTCTCTATTTTAGAAAAAAAGGGAATTGAATGTGAGGAGATACAAATCGGTGGTAGAACTGTTCATGGGTGCACTGCCTGCATGCAATGTTTTGAAAACCAAGATATGAAATGTATTATTGATGAAGATATAGTTAATGATTGTATTCAAAGAATGGATCAATCTAACGGTATTATTATAGGTTCTCCTACCTATTATTCTGATTTAACTCCTGAAGTTAAGGGATTAATTGATCGTGCAGGATACGTTTCGAGTGCTAATGACGATTTTTTAGAGAGAAAAATTGGCGCTGGAGTTGTATCAGAAAGAAGGGCTGGAGCCATCCATGTTTTAGATTCTATAAATCATTTCTTCCTGATTAACCAAATGATAGTACCTGGATCAAGCTATTGGAATTTAGGTAAAGGAAGAGATAAAGGAGAAGTTAAGAATGATCATGAAGCAATAAAAACGATGAAAGATCTTGCTAAAAACTTTTCATGGTTACTGAAAAATTTAAATTCGGATTAATTCAATTAAGTACTGTTTAGCAGTTTTCTAATAATCTTTATATCTGTTTCTCTAAGTATATTAGTACTGGACCAAAGATCATTGATATTATTACTGTTTTTATTGCAAATGCTATATTATTTATTGATGAGGAATATGCATACATAATTCCAAGTAACCAGATTAATCCAACCACAGTAATGGTTTTTGACATTAATTTTTCCAATCTTTTCACCTATAAAATATTAATGAGGTTGCATACGTGCACCACCCATTCTAAATAGCATTTAAATATTTTATCGTATATTTTAAGCTTATATTATTGTTTTTGTTTTTTGTAAGGTGGAGTGGATTAAGATGATTTGGATCTTTTAATTTGGTTTTTTTTAGGTTATGGATAATGTTATAAGCTATTTTTTCCGAACTCCACAGGAAATGAGGGGGCATTTATTTATGATGTTAACCAATAAGAGAGAAAATAAACTAAAGCTCTAGAAGAAAAGTAATAACAAACTAAATCTATATTATTTAGCGAATAAACCTAAATAAATCCAAGATAACCATTAATGATACAAATATCATTTTAATAAAAAGTTTAGTAAACGAAACTAAGTTAATATATTGATCAAAGGATCATAGGACTTAAATATTTAAAATTGATAAAAAACCTACATGAAAGTTCAAGAATTACGAGATCGAGTAGAAGAAATAATTGGAAAACTTCGAATCAAAATGGTGAATACTGAAAACAGAGTTTTAGAAACTCCACACACATTTTGGGAGTTTACCCAAAAAAATAAAGATCTTCAAGATGTATTAGAGAGTTTGGAAGATATTAGAGACGATCTGGATAGTTATAGTTCGAATGAAGAAGTTAAAAAAATATTCAGTGAAGAAGAGTTGGAGGAATTAAAACAATATCTAAGTTACTTGGAGCAATACGTTGAAGAAGATTGAGAAAATCACCTTTATCTAATAGATAAGACCGATCCTAATAATAGAAGAATTATTCCAGCAAAGATAAATGTTGAATCTAAGCCCATGAGATCTGCAATATAACCGAGTACTGGAGCAATTACTATTCCAAATAAAGATCTCATTTGAGATTCAGTGCTTAAAAGAGTAGAACGTTTTTTTGATTCTATTCTATCACCAAGATATCCAATTACCATTGGTCTTCTCAAATTATTAAGAGTAAAGAGAAAAAAGAAAGCTATAACAGATAGAATCATTAAATTTCTATTTATAAATACACCAACCATTACGAAAACGAATGATAATAAATAGAATAAAATATTAAGAGTTTTAGATTTATTACCTATACTCTTCAAAAGATCTGAAGATTTTATAGAGGAAACAAAACCATTAATATACACAAAAAAGTAGATAATCCCAACAAGAATAGCAGTTCTCTCCTCTTCATACTCAATAAAAACCAATAATGAAGAACTTAAAGCCAGATTTTCAATGATAGGAGATAAATAATCTTTTGAAACTCTAAAAAACGCATCATAAACAGAAGAATTAAAAAACATCAACCTTAATTCTTTACTATAAATAACCTCTCTAAAACTTAAAATAACATGATTCCAACTATCTCTTAATCCTGTATTAGAAATATCACCATCTAGCTCAGAAGGATACGTTAACATCAAAACCGCTCCTATAGAATAAGGAATTAAGGTGGCAAGAAAAATCACATTATAATCTTTCGAAAAATATACAATAGCACCAGCCAAAACAGCTGATAAAGCCGATCCTATACGAGAGGCAGCTCTAGTTTTACCATAATACTCAACTCTTTTATTTTCCTGATCCTCTCTATCTAAGTACTCCATAATCATTGACTTATGGGTACCAGATCGAAAAGTCTCACCCAAAGAAAAAAGAATCATAGATGAAACGAACAACAAATAAGTATTACCTAAATAAAATATCGTGAATGAAATCATATAAGAAATAAAGGCTAAGAACATCGATCTTCGACGCCCTGTTAAATCTGCAATCACTCCAGTCGGAATTTCAAAAACATTAATAAATATTTCTCTTATAGAGATTAATATCCCAATTTGAAAGTAACTCAATCCATTAGATAAAAAGAATAAGTATAAAAAAGGTTCAAAGAATCTTAAATTCTTCAAAAACCCATAACTAGAGAACTTGATCAGCATCTTGGTTGAATTTTCAATTTCCGACAAGATATATCTCACTCCATGCCAATCCTAATCACTAAATTATAATCAACTAATAATCATGCTTCAGCCATTTGAGATCATTATTTAACCCTAATTGTTCTCCTAAAACAAAAGTCTTATTCAATTAACTAAAACCAAAGATTGAAATCTAAACCAAAATAAACCAAAAATTTCCGATAAAACCCATTTAAAAGACTTTAAACATCTCCCCTGGTAAAATTAAGTATATAAATGCTTTTAATTACCTAAGGAGAATTTGAAAAACATTTCTTACGGGAACTTATCTGAAAAACCAATATTATGTGAACTTTTAAATAATTTAAAAACAATCATATCTGGTGATAAGATGCCAGTTATGGGAATAGATGTAACTAAAATGGAATTTGAAAGACTAAAAAACAGAGGAAATAAAGTAAATGTAGATCATTCACCATCAATAGAATCTGTAGAGAAATCTAAGGTGAATTCTCCTTCCGGACAAGTAAATGCACTTCGAATGAAGTTTAAATACGAAGTAAACTTTGAACCAGAAATCGGAAAAGGAGTACTAGAAGGATCAGTAATATACAAACCAGAAAAACAAGAAATAGATGAGATCGTAGAAAGATGGGAAGAAGAAAAAGAGATTAAGGGCGATATCTTCATGAAAGTAGTAAACCCTATTATAGACAAAGCAATGCCATCAGTATTCTCAATATGCAATGATCTAAACTTACCAAGCCCAGTACCACTACCAAGGATCAGTGAAGAAAACGTAAAAGAATAAAATTCCTTAAAATTTCTTTTCTTTACATTAATTCAAATAAAATAAACTATAAAATAAGAAACCATAAAAAATTATTGATAAAAGCTATTTTCTTTTCTTATCATAGTAATCACAATGATCCTTTACAGGACATTCTTCACACCTTGGGTTTTGAGACTTACATACATTTTTTCCATGATCTACCATCGCATGGTTAAGATAAAACCATTTATCCTTAGAAATCTTACCCCTCAATTCCTCCTCAACTTTATCTGCAGAAGAATCCTCAGAAGACAGTCCGATCCTTTGAGAAACCCTCTTAACATGAGTATCAACAGGAATAGCAGATTCACCGAAACCATAGGCCATAATAATATTCATACATTTCCTTCCAATTCCAGTAATATCTAACAACTTATCTTCATCCTTAGGTACTTCCCCATTATAATCATTAATAATCTTATCACATGCTCTAACGATCCACTCACCCTTATTCTTATACAAACCTAGTCCCTTATCACTAAGAAAATCCTGCATATCCTCAACGTTTAGATTCGCAATTTCTTCAGGCGAATCCCACTCTTCAAAAAGAGCAGATGAAACACGATCCGTTACACTATCTCTATTCCTCTGAGAGATAATACACCTAACTAAAACCTTGAAAGGATCATTAAAATGAATATGTTCATCCCTGGGATAATTATCAATCAAAATATCAGCAATCTCATCAGCATCCATCATTACACCAACTCTTATTACTCATTATTCTTCTCTTTTAACTTCTTTATTCTTTCAATAGTATCAACATCCTCAAGACCTTTATCATCCCTGACCCCAATAATCCTAGGGAATCTAAGAGCATAACCCGATTCATAATTCGGAGAACTTTGAATCTCCTGATAAGCAACTTCAACAACCATTTCTGCCTTAATATCTACCTTCTTCCCCTCTTCCTTTTCAATCAGAGGTTTTAATCTCTTTGTATATTTTTCAAACTGTTCATCAGTAAGTCCTGTTCCGACTTTGCCGACAGATACAAATTCTCTTTCACCTTCTAGTCTAGCACCTAAATTAAATGTTGATAACCAGTGAGCCCTCTTACCTTCACCCCATTCAGCACCCGTAATAACAAGATCAACTGTTTCAGCTTCAGGCTTTAATTTAAGCCAATCTTTACCTCTTTTACCAGCATGATAAGGAGAACTAAGATCCTTAGCGATCAAACCCTCTTGCCCTACCTCTAAAGATCTATGATAAAAATCATTAACGTCATTAGGATTAGAGGTAACTAAACTATCAACGATCTCAATTTTATCCGCCTTAGGATTAATATTATCCTTTAAATGATTGATTCGATCAGATAAAGATTTATCTCCAATATATTCTCCTTCATACACGATATCAAATGCATAAAGACACAAGGGGATTTTTTCAACCATTTCATCAATATTATATTTCCTTCGAAACCTTCTAAGAATCTGCTGGAAGGGTTTAGGGCCCTCATCAGAAATTGCAACAAGTTCACCCTCGAATATAGCTTGATCAGATTCAAAATTATTCCTTACAGCATTCACAACGTCTGGGAGAGCACTAGTCACATCTTCAAGTCTTCTACTGAAAATCGTCACCTCATCCTCTTCCTTATGTATCTGAACTCTAGCTCCATCATATTTTAAATCAAACCTTGCCTTATCCCCAAGATCTTCAAAAACATCTTCAATAGACTCGGAAACCTGAGCTAACATGGGCTTAATAGGCTTCCCTATCCTTGGCTTCATTTCACGAAGTCCCTCATTCCCCATTTCTTTAGCTTTCTTAGCAACTAATCCCATATCAGCAGTAAGCATAAAATTCCTCTCAACTAAATCTTTATCAACATCAAAAACTTTTGATATTGCATCTCTAAGGATTCCTTCTCCTACTCCGGTCCTCATTTTCCCCATAACAGTTCTAGCTAAATATCTAGCTTCTTTTGGGTTAGCACTTAAGATAAGATCAGCAATGTATCTTTTCTTAGTTTCTTGTGAACCTGATCCTTCTGCTTCGGCCATTTCTTCAAATCTATCGTAGATCTTTTCAATTGTAAGGTCTTCTGACATTAAGCTTGCTTGTTTCTTACTTTTAACAGCCTTCTCGATTGCATTGCCAATATCACCTTCATCTCTTCTCATATCTTCAATTTCGCTATTTTTTACTCCTGTTGCCTCTGATACGGCTTCAATTAATATTTTATCTCCTATTCCGATTTCGCGTTCATCCCATTCATGGAAAATGTCTCCATTCAACATTAAAGTTGTTTTATCAAGTAGATCGGTGGGAGTTTTTTTCAATAGGTCTGCAACGTATTCTGTTTTTTCTATCATTCCAGTGGTTGATTCAAGTTTTTCATAAGTTTGAACGTGATCTGAGTAAAGCATAATACCATAACCAAATAAGGGCTAAACTTTTATTAGCCTAACTTTTCTTAACGGTAGGTGATTCGGTGCTTTGGATCGCAACTATCATTAACGCGTTATGGTATATCCTGCCAGCTTATGTAGCTAATGCTTCGGCTCCATACCTCGGAGGAGGAAGGCCTATAGACTTAGGAAAAAATTTTATAGATGGTAAAAGACTTCTGGGCAATGGTAAAACATTTAAAGGCTTTATATTAGCTGTAATAACTGGAACTTCGGTAGGATTAATACAGAATTACGTTGGCCCAAATCTTGAAGCCAATATGGTATTAAAAGGATTTTTATTGTCTGTTGGAGCCATGTTAGGGGATGTTGTTGCTAGCTTTATCAAAAGAAGATCAGGTGTGGAGAGAGGAGGACGCTTTCCAGGTTTAGATCAATTAGATTTTTTATTAGGTGCTTTAATAGTAGGGAGCATTATTTATGTCCCAAATTTTAAATCAATTATGATAATATTTATATTCACACCATTTATACATAAGACCGCGAACTATATTGCTTATAAAATCGGAATAAAAGATGTACCGTGGTGAAGAATAATATTTAATTTATTCAAACCTTTTTCCGGATAAGTATGGCTTCTTGCTGAAGCTTTTATAAATATCTTTACTAATTAGTTTATCCAAAAGATCAAAAAAATCCTTTAAATAAATAATTAAAGGTAAGAAAATTATTCTATATCGATTTTTCTTCCTTTCGTTTCTTTAGCTTTTTTAAATTTCAGTTCGAGAGTTCCTTGTTCATAAGATGCTTGAACGCTTTCGGGGTTAATTTTGGTTGGAAGTTCTATCGATTTTGAAAATTCTTTGATTCTTCCTTCTTCGATTAGGTTTTCATCTTCATAGGATTCGGTTTCTCTTTGTCCGGAGATCTGGAAGTTTTCTCCATCTTCTGATACTTTAAGGTCAATATGTTCTTTACCGAATCCCCCCATGTCTAGTATGATTATCAGTTCATTTTTTGTATCATGTACATCCATTGGAGGGAATAGTCTTTGTTGAAGCATTTTTGGTGCTTTTCCGATGTCGATACCGGCTTTTTTGGTTAAGATGTCATCAATTTCTTCTTGAAGTTCTTCAAGTTCTCTTCCTCTTAAAAGATCTTTAACAAAACGTCTTGGCATACTTTCACCATTTATTGTTTAAACTAAAGTTTAAAATAGTTTTGGGGAAAAGAAAGATAGTTCGATGAACGTATAAATATTACTGGATTTAGATTTGTTCTAATTTTATTTTAGTTCAGTTTTAATAAATAATTTAACGGTGAACATGTAAAAATAAAGCACAATACTACATATAAATGTTCCTGATTACTAATATTTGGGTAGAACATAACAAGGATAATTTACCTCTTTTCACGATAATACGTAAACTATAAAAACTCTCACCAGAAACCAAACCAGAGCCTAAGGGATAAAATGAAAATTAAAGATCACTTAAAAACCATAATAACCTTACTCGTAATTATCATACTTATAACAACCAGTTATACCTATTTAGGAGCAAAAAATTCCCAAGAAAAAATAACAATATTCGCAGGATCAGCAAGTAAACCAGCACTAGAAGAAACCGCAAAAAAATTCGAACAAAAACACGATATTAAAGTAGAACTACACTTCAGCGGATCAGGAACAATGTTATCAAAAATGAAGATGTCAAAAAAAGGAGACCTATACATACCAGGATCACCAGACTACATGAAACAAGCAATACAAGAAAATATAGTCTACCCACAAACAACAACTAAAACATCCTATTTAGTACCTGCAATAATCACACCACAAGATAACCCCAAAAATATAACCTCATTAAAAGATCTTAAAGGAAAAACAGTAGGAATAGGAGACCCAGAATCAGTCTGTGTAGGAGAATACGCTATAGATACATTAGAATACAATAACCTAGAAAGAATAAAAAAAGATATAAAAACACATGCTGAAACCTGTTCAAAAACAGCCTCACTCTCCGTTATAGGTAAAGTAGATGCGGTAATCGGATGGAAGGTTTTCAACTCTTGGCACCCAAATGAAACTGACTTAATAAAAATCGAGCCCAGCAAAATCCCAAAGATAGCATTCATACCAGCTGCAATATCCAAATACACAAAAAACAGAAAAAATGCAGAGATGTTTCTAAGCTATTTAAATAGTCTTGAAGCTAGAAAAAGCTTTGAAAAATATGGATACATACCTACTGAAAAGAAAGCTCGTGAATATGCCCCTAATGCTAAGATTATAGATCTAGATGGTGGTTAGTGATATTGAACTTAAATCTTAACAAGTTTTTCAAAGGATCAATGGCAGCAGTGTTGATAATCCTATTTACATTTTTATCTGGACTAATAATAACAGTATTTCTATACACAGGTATGAATGAATTAATTAATGCCTTATTTAATAATGAAACCTTTTATGCTATTAAACTAAGTTTAATCACAGCAACAATATCAACGATATTAAGCATGCTAGTGGCGATTCCTTCAGCTTATTCACTATCCAAATTTGAATTTTTCGGACAGAATATTATCAATGCGGTACTGAATCTACCGATCGTGCTTCCACCCACAGCTGTAGGGGCAATACTTTTGATATTTTTTACAACTCCTCCTGGAGCTGGTATAGAAAGTATTTTTATAAATTTTACCTATGCCATTCCTGGTTTGATATTAGCACAGTTTGTAGTGGTAACTTCTCTCGCTATTAGGGTTCTTAAACCATCTTTTGATGATTTAGATCCTGAATTTGAGCAAGTGGCTAGAACTTTGGGCCATAATAAATTTGAGACTTTTTTTAAAGTTGTTATACCTATGAATAGGAATTCGATAGTAACTGCAGCTGTTTTGGCTTGGGCTAGAGCTATTGGCGAATTTGGAGCTAGTGTGACTTTAGCAGGAGCTACAAGAATGGAAACTGAAACAATTCCAATTGCGATCTTTCTAAACCTTGCGGAAGCTGATGTAACCCAAGCAACAGCATTAATATTAATAGTAATAGCAATATCAATGTCTATCTTGTATTCTGTACAGAGAATAAGTGGAGGTTATAGAATATGGTGAATATAAAAGATCTAAATTTCAGGTTAGGGGACTTTAAAATAAATATACCTAAACTCGATATTAAGGATGGCGAATATTTTGTTCTATTAGGGCCAACGGGAAGCGGGAAGACTGAGTTAATAAAGGCAATTGCTGGGATAAGAAGTGTTGAAGAAGGTGAGATATTTTTAAATGATAGTAAAATAGATAATTTATCTCCAGAAAATAGGGAAATTGGGTATATGCCTCAGAACTATAAATTATTTCCTCATTTAACTGTTCAAGAAAATATTGAGTTCGGGATTGAGGATAATGAATCTGAAAAAGCAGAGGAACTTATGAATCTCGTTGGAATATCTCATCTATCTGAAAGAAGTTGCACAAATTGTTTAAGCGGCGGTGAACAACAGAGAGTTGCTCTTGCCAGAGCTCTAGCTATAGAACCGGAATTACTTTTGCTTGATGAACCACTAGGATCTTTGGATGCGGAAACGAGTGAAAGATTAAGATCAAAAATTAAAGGTGTTCATAAAAAATTAGGGACTACCACTATACATATTACCCATGATCTTGATGATGCAATGTATTTAGGAGATAGAGTAGGGATTATGGAGGATGGGGATTTGATCAAGGTTGGTAAGCCAGAGAAAGTTCTTTCTCAAAATAAACTTTTCAAATCCTCTGGTCTGGGGCGCGATTCGGTAAAGAGTTTCTCGACTTGATTATTTGCCAGTTAGTTGGTGCCATTTTTAGTTTATTATTCTTCATTATCTTTAGGATAATGTAAGAAGTAAACCCATACTTTACTTTAGTAGCTAAAGTTAACTATTTTTTGTATTAATTTATTTCTGTACTTATTCACAAGGTAGAAGGGGAAATTTTATAATATCTCTTTCGTATAAATTTTATAATAAGAATAATTCGTGGAAGAAGATAGAAGGTGATTATTTTTGCATCCATTTAAAAAAGGTTACATGAGTGCAGTAAAAGATTTATTAGAAAAAGACATAGGCCGTGAACTATCAGATAAGGAAGAGAACAAATTATTAGACAAATACGATCAATACAACGATAATGAGAAGTTCAAAGAATGGCTAGAAGATTTTAAAGATGAACTATACAAAAATAACGTAAAGATCTATGCCTCAAGCATACTAGAAAATATATTCGAAGAAGAAGAAATGAGAGTAAAAGAAGAAGCAAAAGACGAAATGGTTCGCATACTATCAGAAAGAGCAGAAAATATCATCGAAGGAGTATCAGATGTAATGATAGAAAACTCAAGAAGAGAACTATCAGAAGAAGACGTCCAAATCTACAAAGAAAGAAGTCAAACAGATTCACCATGGTACAGAAGAAAAATGATCTCAAATATGGAGTTCAACGGTGGCGAATCCAAAGAACCAGATAATGAAGATAATAAAGAAATGGCGTAGTTCCTACTAAGAAGATCTCTCAGATATTAAAAATCTAATAAATTTTTCAACTTTGTCATGAATCTTTTGTGGAACTTCATGATGACTTAAACGACCATCTTCAGCTGTTTTAACAACTATATGTTCCAATTTTCCACTTCTATCATCTAAGGTTAATTCAATGAAATACTTCTTCTTTGCCCCCTGTATAGTATTGGATATAATATTATCACCATCATAACTCCAATTATTTAGATTATCCAATTTTTCATTAAAGATCTCAGCTCCTTCGAACTTTCTCAGTTTCATTAAATCACCAACTATGATCTGTATTATTACCTAAAATATTTTTCCAATAACCTCTAAAATCTATAAAAAGATATAAAGCAGCTAAAAACATCCAGGGAAAAGGATAAAAAAACGTTTCCCACCACAAATGATTTTCTTCTAACCAATTCATAACTAAAGCTAAAATAGTTTCATAGACAAAAAACCAAATTACTACAGGATAAAAAAATACCAAAAAGAAACAAAAAAGATCAAGAAAAGCAACCAAATCACCGAACAACATAGAACCAAAGTCTTTACTAAAAAATGAGGTAACTTCCAAATTCCCAAGCACCCATCTAGTCCTTTGATCAATAAGATCACTAAGATCTTCATGCATCTCGGTTAAGGCCCTAGACTCTGAAACATAACCAACACTGAATCCTAAATCCTTAGCTCTCTTAAAAAAATTAAAATCTTCGGTTAAGGACTTTTTAAAACTAATTTCATTGAAAATTTCTCTCCTATAACCACTAAAAGCCCCGGGAACCATATTCACACGACCAAAAAAAGATTCAACCTCTCTAAACATAGAAATCCTCAAATGCTCCAAAGCCTGAACCCGAGGTAAAAAACCATCCCTCTTCACCCTAAGATTACCACCAACCAAATCATCAACTAAAAGCTTCCTACCCATATAACGAAGAGCATTCTCTCTAAGAAAAGTATCAGCATCAACAACCAAAACATCATTATCTGTCTCCTGAATACCTAAATTCAAACATTTCCACTTTCCAACACCATCCGTCACAATCTTAGAAACCTCATCAAACTCACCAACAAAATCATCAATAATCTCACCAGTACCATCAAAACTACCATCATTAATCACAACAACTTCAAAATCCGGATAATCCTGACTCAAAACAGATTCAAGACAACCCCGAATATTATCAACCTCATTCTTAGCCGGGATCAAAATTGATAAACTAGGTAAATCCTCATCACTGAAATCATCCCCTAGGAAACGTGAAATCAAATAGAAAACGAAGTAAAAAGTATCATAGATACCGACAAAAATAGGAACCAAGAAGAAAAAAGAAAAATACATCATTTCACTTAAAAAGCGTACTTAACTTCGGAAAACCCATCAACGAAACTAATTACATCATCCTTAACTTTTCCAGGATCTTCTCCATCCAGTATTACTCTCTTATAGAAATCTGCAACCATCTCCATATCTGATTCATCCATACCCCAACGAGTTAGTTCCTGAACCCCTAATCTTAGACCACTAGGATCTTCAACCTTTTCTTCCGGGTCCCAAGGGAGTAAGTTCTTGTTTTGAATAATGTTAGCTTCCTCTAAGGTTTCGGCAGCCCATTCGCCACCACCCTCATCAGAAACATCAACTATAACCTGATGAGATTTCGTAAAGCCTTTATGTTCCGCTATAACATTAAAACCCTTCTCAGACATATATTCACCGAAAGCCTTAGCATTCTTTACAGTTTGTCCTACATATTCCTCTCCAAATTCAAGCATCTCAGCCGCAGTCAAAGCCTTTCCAGCAACATGGTGTGGGTGATGATTACTCACTACACCAGGGAATATCTTAGGCTGAATCCTCTCTGCAACATCTTCATTATAAATAATTGTTCCACCTTGCGGACCTGGGAAAGTTTTATGAGTAGACCCAGTAAGAACCATCGCACCCTCATCTAGAGGGTTCTGGAATTCTCCACCAGAGATTAGGCCTAGTACGTGAGCTCCATCATATGCAACATTACCGCCTACTTCCTTTACTACAGGAGCAAGTTCTTCAACAGGGTGTGGGAATGGGAATAATGAAGCGCCGAATAGAACCAGGTCTGGTTCGGTTTCTCTAATCTTTTTAGCTGTTTTATCTATATCAATATTCATTTCTTCGTTATCATATTCGAAGAATTCAACGTTTAATCCATGCATACCTGCACTACCGAATTCAGCATGACTAATATGTCCCCCATCAGATGTGTGAAGCGCCATCAATGTATCACCAACATCAGTTAAACCAAAAAACATTGCTTGATTAGCATTAGTACCGGAAATAGGTCTCAGATCTGCAAAATCGGATCCGAATAACTTGTTAAATAATTCAATTCCTTTTAATTCTATTTCATCAAAGTACTTACATCCTTGATAGTGCCGATTCTTTGGCCATCCTTCCGCATATTTATGCATGAGGGAGCTTGAAGCTATTTCTAGTACATCTGATGAGGTAACGTTTTCACTTGCGATCATATTCAGTGTAGAGTGTCTCCAGTCACCATGCTTTTCTGCAAGGTCTTTTATCTCGGAAGCTTGTTCTCTAAAAGACATATACATACCTCAATAATATTTATGATAATGACAATTTAAATTATTTACTATTCTACAATTAAAAGAAATTTCTTAAAAAAATCTAATCAACTTAGATTACCAATACAAAAACCAATAAAAAAATATATAAAATTCAACAACAAATTGTAAAATAAAACATTAGTAACAGGGAAAAAACTAATTAAAAATCATTAAGAGAACGAGTATTTAAATCAGATCTTATTTTATCAAGAGTTTTCCAGGACTTCCTAGCAAAACTTGGAAACTCATTATTCTTTTTGTAAAACCATTTAAGAAAATTGATAGTCTTAGAATCGGAAGGATAACCACTACCAATATCAGGGCCCTCCCCGATCCTAGAATCGATCTCACTGATACGCCGATCCCTCTCAACCTTAGCCAAGATAGAAGCAGCACTCACAGGCAAATAAATATCATCAGCCTCTTTCTCCACAACAACTTCCTTATCAACACTGGTCTTTAACTTACTTCTGAAAGCATCATCAACATAATCAGAAAAAATTTTATCTCCCTTAAGACCCTGAATAACCTCACTAAAAACCTTAGCCTCAAACTGATTCAATGTATACTGACCCTGAATCTCATCCAACTCCTGAGGAGTGATCTCAATAACCTTAAAATCAACCGCAAGATCCATAATCCTCCCTTCTAAATCTTTCCTCTTCTTCGAACCTAATCTCTTAGAATCTTTAACTCCCAATTCATCTAGTCTAGGAAGATCTTCCTTCATAAAAGAAGCCGCTGCAACAATCATAGGACCAATAACAGGCCCCCGACCAGCTTCATCAATACCACCTATATTCGTCATAACAAACGAGCACCACAAAAATCAAATCATATTATCATATAAGAGTATTGGAAGACCCCTATAATTAACTAATTCAAGGTCCTCCCTATATCCATCCAAAGAAAAAGGCCTAATAACCAACACAGCATCCAAACGATCTGAAATCTTTTTTAAATACTTTACAAGCTCGGGATTCGGTCTAACAGAATAAACCAAATCAACCTGCCCCAACGAGAAATCCTTATCAGAAATATTATTATTAACTACTTCCAACTTATCATGGTTAATACTCTTTTTAAGATCAATTAAACTATCCTTATTCTTTTCAACAACAACGAAACTCAGTTTTTCATCACTATGATTAATTAGGTGCTTTAGAGTACTATAATTGTACCCGATCCCAATTTCAGCAATATCTACCCAATCGTTCTCCTGGATCTTCTCCAAAAGATATTCACCGAACCTACTCAAAGAAACCCCTCAATCCATTCATTCTTCAATAGGAACAACCTCAAAGATAACGGTTCCTCCATCAGTATATGGATCACCAGGATCTGGGCACTGCAAGTATGCCTCTTCATCCTCTTCTTTTGAAAGGCCTAACTCTTTAGGGTTAACCTCCTTATCTAAAGCTACATTATAATGTAGCAAAGTGGGTAAAGCATGGACACATACAGAGTCAGATTTTTCGAGATCAATTTCAGGTCCTTTAATTATCATTTCATCTTCTAATTCGTAGACAGGGCATTCGCCCTTGATTTCAATGATTTTGGCTTTAATACCCACTTAATCACCTCATTCCACTCCAAGCACTTTTGTAGCCATCCTAATACTTTCTGTATCGCCGGAGAGAAATACACGATCTTCTTCTTGTATTCTTTCTTTACCTCTTGGAACGATGAAATCTCCTTCTCTATATATTCCAGCGAATACCACGGTTTCAGGGAATTTATCTTTTTTATCTATCTCCGCAATACTCATAGCTTCAACTGGTGAGCCCTGCGGGATCTCAACTATAACTATAGAAACTTTTCCTTCACCTAGTCTTGCAACTCTTTCTGAGGAAGGATGTTCGATCTCCATTATTAGGGAGTCCATGTAAATATTGACCATATTAAGAACTTTATGAGCACCAGCTCTAGTATATGCTTCCTTGTATGATGGGTTTTTCATTCTAACGATTATTTGTTCTACATCGAATCCGCTGGAAAGTATTGTAAATGCTAGATTAGGAGAATCTCTCCCGATTAGACCGATACATATGTCTGCATTTTCGATTCCTGCGTCCCTTAGTACATCGAGTTCTGCGGCGTTCCCATGAATTACTTTAGCTCCAGTGGAAGTGCTTATCCTTTCACAAACATCTCGATTCTTATCAATAGATATAACATCGTGTCCTCGTTTGGCAAGTTCCTTAATTACGTTTCTTCCAACCATTCCGGCTCCAGCAACAATTATATACAGATTTTCACCTCATTTATTTTCTCCAAATCTCCTTGTTTAGGAGAATAATGATTGGTAAAACTTCAAGACGACCAACTAACATAGCAAAAACATAAAAAACCTTAATAATAGGATTTAGACTAGCTACTTCTGCTACTGACATATAGCTAGGCCCTATATTTCCAAGAGCTGAAAAAATACCTGAGAAAGATTGTAGAGCACCATGTTCAGAAAAAACTGAAGTGACCAAACCTCCGATAATTAGTATAACCATCCAAATAGAGAAAATCACGAAAACACGCATAATCTGGGAATCCTCAAATTTTCCTCCATCAATCATTAAAGGACTAAGCATTCTTCTAGGCCTTGAAATTCGCTTAACCCTATTCCAAGACCCCTTGATTATGATTCCAACTCTTTTCACCTTAATTCCTCCGCCTGTAGAGTTAACACATCCCCCTATAACCATTAATATTAAAAATATTTGTTTAGAAGCAGCTGAAAAGAAGCTTCCACCTATCCATTCTGTCTCAAAACCCGTAGTTGTACCGATTGAAATAACCTGGAATATAGACCTCCTAAAAAGAACCTCAATATTTCCAGTACTAAGCATCAAACATAACAAGGCTTGTAGATACCACAATGATTAACCACCATAGCTTCATCTCCATATTATCCCATAAAGATCTAATCTTACCTCTAAAAACCTGATAATGAACAACAAAATTAGTACCACCTAAGAACATGAAAAAAGTAACAATATACTCAATTACTTTATAGTTCTCAAATCCCTGAGACGCATAATACCCTATACTACCATCATACGGAGAAAATCCACCAGTTGAAAGAGCAGTAAAACTATGAGCAACACCATCAAACAAAGAAACGCCCTGACTCCATAACAAAATAATCATCGCAAAAGTAAATCCGCCATAGATAATCCATAAAATCTTAATAGTCCTAGAAATATTGGGGACCGGCTGACGAGACTTAATTTTATGAGACTCACCTCGAAACAAGCTATGCTCCGAAATTCCCTTCCCACCAATGAATAAGAAGAAAGTAATTATACCTAACCCGCCAATCCACTGGATAAAGGCTCTCCAGAATACCAGAGATCTAGGTAAACTCTCAATATTAGTGAACATAGTAATGCCAGTTGTTGTAAATCCGCTCACAGTCTCAAAATACGCATCTATAAAACTTAAATCCGAGATAAGGATAAAAGGGATAGCACTGAAAATCGAGATAACAATCCAAGAAAACCCAGTTAAAAATAGGCCTTGGATAAGATTAATATCTTTTTCCTTAAAATTCCACTTCAAAAGAATTCCAACTACAAAAGATAAGGATGCTGGAAGTATATAACTTAAATATATATTAGTTCCTTGATAGTTCCACTCAGAATAATAAAAAGAAATTAATATAGGAACTAATAAAATACCTCCTATCATTGTCAGGAGGCTTCCAAGATGACCAAGCGAAGATTTCAGATTCTTAGATACCCTCATTTTACCAAAAAAAATAATATGTTTAGAAAGTATTCATCTTAGTATAAGGGGTTAATTCACCAGCAATATTGGTTTTCATTAATTTCTTAACTTCTTCTTCGTTCTTTGTTTGTCCTAGTGTCCACATTAACTTAACATATGCTGTTTCAGGTAGTATATCTTCTAATGGGATAACTCCCGATTTCTTTAATTTCCTACCAGTCGAATAAACATTAAGATTCACCCGACCATTAATACATTGTGAAGACATAAATATATACAGACCTTCATCTGATGCTCTTTTAATTGAATCAATCATCTTAGTAGGTGTGTGTCCAAGACCAGTTCCCTCTATAACCAATCCTTCATAATCATTATCCACGTACTGATGAATAACTTCATTAGTTATACCTGGATAAGGCTTAATTAAGGCAACCTTCTCCTCCATATCTAACTCTAAACCTACTTCACCATCAGATACTTCTTCATATTCCTGCAAGAAATTGACTTCGTCTTCACTGATCCTAGCTATAGGGTTCTCATTTATAGAGCTAAAGGCATCTCTTCTAGAAGTATGCATCTTCCTAACCTTCGTACCACGATGAGCAATACAATAATCATCATTCATCGACTCATGCATCACTACAGAAACCTCAGCAAGATCGGTGGTAGCAAGTTTGGTTGAACTAATCAAATTAAGAGCAGCATCACTACTTGGACGATCACTACTTCTCTGACTACCAGTAAGCACAACTGGACCTGAAAGATCTTTTAACATAAATGAAAGAGCAGCACCAGTATAACCCATAGTATCAGTACCATGACCGATAATGACTCCATTTTTTCCGGAATTAAGCTCATCTCTTGTTTTCTTCGCCATTTTTTGCCAATGCTTGGGCTCCATGTCCTCACTGAAAATGTTAAGTATTAATTTAGGTTCAATATTAGCTATTTCAAAGATTTCAGGAAAAGATAAGGCTAGTTCCTCAGTAGAAAAAGCGGGATGGACGCCACCGGTTTCATAATCTACTTTTGATGCTATAGTACCTCCAGTACCTAGAATTGAAATATCGGGTAGTTCGGGATCTTTTTCAGGTTTGTCACCT
>CAYTEI010000017.1:4801-6981 GCA_964436705.1 uncultured Thermococci archaeon | reverse complement strand
CTATTTCTCCAATGATTTCTTGTTCTTTGATTCTTTCTTTTTTTATTCCAATGTTATATCCGTCTTTTAATTTTAGTACGATATGTTCTTTATCAGAGCTAGGCATTACTACTCCATTAAACTTGTTTTCATTGTCTGTAGTTATCCTCACTTTTTTCCCGGTTTCCATTATTTATCCTCCAAACACTCTACTTATAAACAGATTAATGTTTATGTATTTATGTTTATCGTTAAGAATTGAGTTTCTAAAATAGTATAAAAAAAGAAGAGAGAATCTATATTTAGTCCTGAGTTTGATTACCTAGGACACCTGATAATTGATTTAGTAATTTTTGAACTTTTTGTATTTCAGCTCCATATCCAGTCCAGTTCCCTTCTTCTAGATATTGTTGCGCTTGATTGTAATGGTCTAGTGCTTGTTGAGCTATTTCTTGGGCTGTCCCTGGTACATCTGGTTCTCCGTCCTCATCTTCATCTATGCCTCTACCTTCAATTAATGCTTGTAGGGATGTTTCTAGATCATCGCGCATGATGGTTTCTTGACCTGAAGATGCTACTACTCTTCTTAGTTCTGGTATTTCAGATTGTTCCGCACTTATGAAGATTGGTTCTGTGTAAAGTATTGAGTCTCCTATTGGTATAACCAGGAGATTCCCCCTGATAACCCTTGATCCGGTTTGACCCCAAAGAGTTAGCTGTTCAGAGATTTGGGGGTCTTGATCGATTCTTGATTCGATCTGATTTGGACCATAAATTAGTTGTCCTCTCGGGAACTCATAGAGCCTTATTTCTCCATAGTTGGGTTCATCACTTCTTGCAGCCACCCAAGACAACATATTCTTCCTGTTCCTTGGCGTAAAAGGCTGTACTAATAAGTACTCAAGTTTATCTTTATCTGGAAGTTCTGTTAGTAAGTAGTATGGCTTCATTTCTACAGTGCTTCCTCTGTAGTTCTCCTGAGGTATCTCCCAGGCATCTTCTTTATTATAGAAAGTTCCTGGATCCTGCATATGGTAATTTTTATACAGATCCATTTGAACTTTAAAGAAATCCTTTGGATATCTAATATGATTCTTCAATCCTTCCGGCATCTCTGAATATGACTTAAACAAGTCTGGGAATATCTTGGAATAGGTTTCAACTACAGGTTCTTCATTTACCATGTAGAAATTGGTAGAACCCTCATAAGCATCTATTACAACCTTGACTGAGTTTCTCATATAATTAACGCCGTCAAATCTGAATCCTTCATATTGTTCAGAATAAGGATATTTGTCCGCAGTAGTATAAGCGTCAATGATCCACTTAACTTTTCCATCATGCATTACAGGGTAAGGATCACTATCATACTTCAAGAATGGAGCAATCTTCCTGACACGATCTTGAATCTGTCTAATATACATTAATTGACTATCTTCAGTGATCTCATCACTTAAAAGAAGATTGACTTCTCCAAACCTAAGAGTATATACCAATTTTCTGAAGAGTGAACCAATTTCGATTCCACCCTCCCCTTGATAATTATTGAAAGCATTTTCTCCTGATCTAGGATAATCAAACTCTAATCGACCAGAGTTAACTATCTTGTATTCCGCTGTACCTTCTCCATAGTAAATCCTGGAATTATCCATTTGAAAATCTCCTTCAGGCGGTATATCTTTTAAGGCTAGAGGTGGTCTACCATCTGGTGTTTTCTCGCTGACTGGGTTCATAACTAATCCATAGCCATGTGTATAGACTAATCTTTCGTTAATCCAGGTTCTGGCGCTCGGGTCAAGAGCGTCTAAGTTTAGTTCCCTAACAGATAACATATACTGTCGATAATCTCCGTTTACATGGTATCGATCGGTATCCACATCATTAAATGAATAATAAGTCCTTATCTGCTGTAATTGGCGGTATGTGCTGAGTAATGCTCTTCGATCCCATATTCTTATATTTTCTACCACTCCCTCGTTCCCTTCAAAGTCGTCTGAAGTAAGGTTTGCATCAATTGGGAAATCTCTTTGCTTAATTTTGGAAAGGCCAAATGCATCTCTTGTGTACTCTATGTTATTTTCTAAGTATGGTTCTTCTAGTTGTAGTTCATTAGGAGTTACTCTGAGTTGTTGGTAGACTCCGGGTACTACTGATCCTGCTAATAAGAATATCACTATAAGTCCTATTCCTGCGAGTGGTAA
>CAYTEI010000017.1:0-4791 GCA_964436705.1 uncultured Thermococci archaeon | reverse complement strand
TACATCTTTCAGTTTTATGTTAGCGACTAGTACTAAGGCTGTTGCTGCTGATAGTATTGTTAGTATGATGTATATTGGAAGTCTTAGGTTCACGTCTGTGAACCCTGCTCCTGTGACTACTCCTTGTTTGGAGAAAAGGATTTGGAATCTGTTTAGATAAAATCCGAAAGCTATTAATCCAAATAAAGCTCCTAGTAGTATTGAGATATGTGTAAGTACTTTAGTTGGTATACTACTTATTAAGTCTTCTTCAGGCATTAATATGGGGCCTATTCTGTAAGCATATATTATTCCTACGATTATTATTGAGATAAAAGTTAGTCCGAGTAGTACTGTCCTTATTAAATTTAAGAATGGCATTGCGAATATATAGAATCCAGCATCCATTCCTAGAATAGGTTCCTCTATACCGAAAGGAGTTCTGTTCAAATAGAGTAAAATAGTTTCCCAACTTCCACTAATAGCTAATCCGAATAAAACAGATAAGAGCCCTGTTCCACCTAAAATTAGTCTGTCACTAATTTCTTGATATTGAAAACCCATCTCGGTAAGTATTCCTTTTATAGAGTTTCTCGCAAATCTGATATTCAGGTAAAGGAATAAAAAGGCTATTAAGAACCCTATGATCATAGTCAGGATTTTCCAGGTTAGAATCGTTGTGAACACTGAAGCATAACCGACACCACTGAACCAAATGAAATCTGTGTAATAACCAAGCAACGGTCCGACCCCTAGGATCACTGCTAGTACAATTATGAGTAAATAAGCTGGTTTTAACTTTGGCATAATATCATTTATTATAAGATCGCGGTTTTATTAAACTTTTTGTAAAAATATATTTACTTATTTTAGGTAAATCCATATCTAAAAGATTTTAGAACAGTTTTTAGAATTTATTAAAATTAAAAAAAGTAAGTATACGTACACATTAATTAGACATAAGATTTTGCCGAATTATCCATTTTTTAACAAAGATAAGTCAGTTCCAATCATCTTTCGTAGGGCAATCCGGATCTAGACACATTTGGAAATTTTTCTTTCCTCTAACTTTAATCTTTGGCGTATTACACTCATCACATGTTTTCTTCGTTGAATAGATCTTTCCGTCCTGCGGTAGTGGGTAAGAAATATCACAATCTTCATTAGTACATATCACAAACCTTTTACCGGTTTTCTTCGATCTTATCCAGATAAGATCCTCACCACAATCAGGACAAGATCCTAGGGTTCTTTTATTCCTTCGAGCCTCTTTCACTGCCTTTGACAAGGTCTTACCAATTTCTTTCTCATTCTCCCTTATCTTTTCTAATATCTTTTTTAATTCCTCTTTAGATTCTTCTAAGACCTTATTTTTTTTCATTTCCCCATCTCGAACCTTCTTAATTTCTTTTTCAAATTTACTTGTAAGCTCTGGAGACAATATCTCAGGAGAATACTCCTCTAAAGCCTCAACAACCTTCCTACCCAACTGAGTAACATTAATACTTTTCTTAGAAATATAATTCCTATCATAAAGCTTATCAATAATATTAGCCCTAGTAGCCTTAGTACCTATCTCCAAATCCTCCATCTTATTTACGGCAGAAGAAGGCGTATACCTGGACGGAGGTTTAGTTTCCTTCTCCTCTTTCCTAATCTCTTCCAAAGGAATTAAAGTCCCCTTCTCCATATCAGGAAGTTCAATAGTCTTCATATTCTTATATCGACCATAAATACTTAACCAGCCTTTTTTAATAGTTTTACGTCCTCTGGCAATAAAATTGTGTTCCTTCCCTAGAGTAACCTTAGTTGACTTTCTAACAGCCTTTTCATCAAATATAGCCAAAAACCTCCTAGTAACCATATCATAGATTTTTCCTTGCTCCTTACTAAGGTTCTTAGGTTTTTCACCCGTAGGATAAATACATGGGTGAGCCGGATCACTTTTTTTACCTTCATTAGGCTTCAAATTCCCTTTCATTAGCTTTTCAACAATCTCCTGATAATTTTTTATATTTGAAATCTTCTTAAGCACCTTGCTTTTATTAAAATCTTTTGGAAGCTTTTGAGAAGAAGTTCTAGGATAGGATATCAGACCAGCTTCATAGAGATCCTGTGCAATACTTTGCGTCTTCTTAGGAGAATAATTAAAATTATTATAAGCTGCACTTTGAAGATCTCCAAGATTAAATGGATAAGGCGGTTTTTTACTATATTTACGTTCTTTAATATTACTAACTTCAATATTATCATCCACATCGCTAATTATATTATTAGCTTTTTCCTCGTCCCAAAGTTTGTCTTCATATTTTGCTTCAACACCATTCTTTAGTACTGCGAAGAGTTCCCAGTAAGGAGTTGGATCAAACTCCTCTATTTCCTTCTCTCTATCCACTAAAAACTTAAGAGTAGGGCCTTGAACTCTACCAGATGACAACTTTGCAAAACCCTGTTCTCTATAGGCCTTATAAGATGAAGAAAGAGCTGTTGATATATTCATACCCCAGAACCAATCAAGTTCATGTCTAAGAATACCAGCATCTATTCTAGATAAATCAGGAGTACTCATTTCCTCCCAAGCTTCATTCACTTCTTCTTCAGTTAAAGATGAAAACTTCATTCTTTTCGTTTGTTTTAACGACCCTTCGCACGAAAATCTTAAGGCATTATACCCAATGACTTCACCTTCAAGATCATAGTCACAAGCAATAATATACTCATCTACACCGTCCGATAGATCCTTCATCTTGTTAATATAGTTATAAACATACTTCATTTCGCTATTTGCTTTTGGTGTAGGAACCCAGTCTATATCGAAGTAAGGGTAATCATTTATTGCATCTTTATTTTTTAGAGTGTAAAGATGCCCTACCGCGGGAGAAACTACTATTTCCTCACCATCTTTTTGAACAATGTAATAATTAACTTTCTTACTTCTTTTCTTTTCAACATCATTTGAGAGTGAATGAGCAATTCTTTTCGCAACTTTCGGTTTCTCGGCTATTACGAGTTTATCCATTTCTTACACCTTTTCCTTCATCCTTGATAGAGATACATAATTATTATTCTTATTATCTATGTGGTCTTATAAATAGTGTTGATCCATTCCATTTTTATATCCTTAGACCCAATTCCAAATAGGAGATTATATGGATTCAGATGGCCTGGTACAGGTTTATATGGGTAACGGCAAAGGAAAAACAACAGCCGCAACTGGTTTAGCTGTAAGAGCTGCTGGCCATGGCAATAAAGTTAAGATCATAGGTTTTATGAAAGGAAGGGATTACGGAGAATATAATTTCCTTGATGACAGTAATTTAATCTCTATCAAAAGATCTGGAAGAGACGAGTTTGTCGATAGAGAGGATCCAGATCAAATCGATATCGAAATGGCAAAAGAAGGATTAAAAGAGGCTAAAGAATCTTTAAACGAGTATGACCTAATTATACTAGATGAAATCAATGTCGTACTAGATTATGAATTACTAAGCACAGAAAAAATTATTGAATTAATAAAAAATCGATCTGAAAACACTGAAATTGTTTTAACAGGACGTAATCCGCCGGAAAAGATAATAGAGATTGCAGATCTAGTTTCTGAAATACGGGAAATTAAACATCCGTTTAAAAATGGTTTTGAGGCAAGAAAAGGAATTGAATGGTAGGTAAAATAATGAAGATTAAGATGGAACATGGTGCGGGCGGATCAGAAATGGAGAACCTACTAAAAGACATGATCCTAGATAATCTTACCTTAACAGGATTTGAAAACGAAATTGGATTAGAAGAACTTGATGATGGGGCAGTTATACCTCTTGATGATAAAAAATTAGTTTTAACTATTGATTCACATACAGTTGATCCTTTATTTTTTCCAGGAGGGAATATAGGAGATCTAGCGGTTTCTGGAACCATAAATGATCTAGCAGTAATGGGATCCAGACCACTAGCCCTCTCAAATGCAATGGTAATAGAAGAAGGATATGAATCCGATGATCTAGAAAAAATAGTATCCTCAATGGGGAAATTATCAAGAGAAACCAAAATCCCAATCATAACTGGAGATACAAAAGTCACAGATAAACCAGAAGCAGAATTAATAATAACAACAGCTGGTATAGGTTTAGCAGAGAATAAAGTTATAAGTGATAACGGGATTAAGAAAGGAGACAAAATAATAGTTTCCGGACCTATCGGACAACATGGACTCTCGATCCTATCCGAAAGGGAAGGCCTAGAATTTGAAACGACAATTGAATCAGATGTAAACCCAGTTTGGAAAGTCGTAAAGGAGGGACTGAATTTTTCAGAAGCAGTTCACGCGATGAAAGATCCTACCAGAGGAGGATTAGCTAACTCATTAAACGAAATGGCATCTGGATCAGGATTAGGGATTTTAATTGAAGAAGATTTAATTCCTGTTAATTCCGATGTAAGAACGGCTGGAGAGATGTTAGGTATAGATCCCTTAGAGGTGGCCTGTGAAGGAAGAGTAGTTATGAGTGTTTCACCCGATAAGGCCGACATGATCCTTGAAAAGATGAAAGATACAGAAATGGGTAGTAATGCAGTAATTATTGGCGAAGTATTAGATGAATTTCCGGATAAAGTAGTTCTTGAAACTGATGTAGGTGGAAAAAGGTATTTAGATAGGCCTACAGGGGATCCAGTCCCAAGAGTTTGTTGAAATAAAAGGTGGCATTTTATTTATTATAGTTATTAAGTTAAATTTTTCATATAAATCTGGCTGATAGGAAATTTTTATAGTGTTACAACACCAATAGCCAATAGGTGAATAATTATGGCAAATGA